>JAGPVK010000010.1 GCA_018067055.1 Sphingomonadales bacterium
GTCTCATAAGGCTCGATATGAATATCCGAAGCGCCTTGACGCGCTGCCTCGGCGATAATCCCGTTGATCAGCCGGATCGTCGGCGCATCATCGGCGCTGTCGAGCAGATCCTCGGCACTGGGAATATCCCCGGCAATATCGTCCAGCCCCTCGCCAGCCAGAGCCATATCACCCGCCATGGCCGCCGCCGATCCGTCCATCGCATAATGGGCTGAAAGCAATTTCTCGAACGCCGGACCATCGACCAGTTCCACATCGAACGGCAGCGCCAGATAGCGGCGCACCTCCAGCAGAGCAGACGGGTCGGAACCCGCGCGCAGCGCCAGCGACACTCGCTCTCCGACATGGTCCTGCACAATCAGTCCATGATCACGGGCATAGGCATAAGGCAGGTCCTTGACCGCCGCTGCCATGACCGGTCCGGCATCCGCTTCGGAAACAACCGCCTCTGTTCCCCGGGCGATCTTCATCATCTGTTCCCGCTGGTCTCGCTCGCCGGCAACGGCGTCTGCTCGATCACGCCGCCATCCCGAACCGCAGGCATATCGCCGGGCGCATAGATGATCTGGTCATCCGGGCGCGCCTCGACCGATGGTGGCACCGTCCCGAGATAATCGCGCACCAGCGCGTCGATCGACGGTTCCTGATCCGGATTACGACTCAGCTGCCGATCACGAATATAGCCGTAGCGGTTGCTGGAGAAGCGCCGCGCATCATTGGGATCCTTCAGAATCGTCGGCCGGATGAACACCATCAAATTGGTCTTGACCCGCGACTTGCCACGCGACTTGAACAATTCCCCGAGGATCGGGATATCACCCAGAAATGGCACTTTCTGGATTGTCCGCCGTTCATTGTCGTCAAGCAGACCGCCGAGCGCGATGATTTCGCCATCGGCCACCGTCACCGTCGTATTGATCTCGCGCTTGTTGATAATCAGCTCATTGAAGTCGTCGGACACCGGCCCGGCAATCGAACTGACCTGCTGGCGCAATTCCATCCGCACTTCATCGCCGGCATTGATCTGCGGCGTCACTTCCAGCTCGATCCCGACATTCTGCCGCTGGATCGTGCGGAAGGCATTGTCGAAATTGCCTGACAGGGCCTCGCCGGTCGACACAGGTATTTCCTGACCGAACAGGATGCTGCCCTTGAGATTGTTGTTCACCGTCAGCGAAGGCGTCGACAGCACATTGCTGTTGCTGTCCGACTGCACTGCATTGATGATCGCACCGAGCACGGCGCTGCCGCCAAGGCTGGTGGCAAAGCCGCCGAAGCCGCCGCGCGCCGCAAGCACCGCATCCGCTGCATTCTGCCGCAGCGCATCGCCAACCGCGCTATTAGTGGTCGTCGTGGTTGCCGTGTTGGTGGTCGTTGTGGTCGTCGTATCAAACTGGTCGGCCAGCAGGCCACCGGCAACATCGACAATATTGGGAGACGCATTCGAGAAATTGGTCACCGCAAACGGCACGTCCTTGCCGCCCACCAGCCATTGCACGCCCAGTTCTCGGGCAAGGTTTTCCGAAATTTCGACGATGATTGCTTCGACCACCACCTGTTCCTGGCGGGTATCGAGCTGACGGATCAGTTCGCCGATCATCCGCTGGACATCGGGATTGGCAGCAACGATGATCGCATTGGTCCCTTCCAGCCGGGTCACAATGGCAGGGCCACGACTGGCAATGCCATTGCCACTGCCACTGCTACTGGCAGCAGGAGCCGCTGCGGCGTCCCCCGCAGCTGCGGGCACCACCGTCGCCGAACTGGCGCTGGTGCCTTTGCTGCCCAGCAGATTCTCGATCACCGGCAACAGTTGCTCGGCATTGGCATAGTCCAGCCGGTGCACGCGGATCTCGGTTCCCGATGCCGCGCCCTTGTCCAGCTCCCGCGCCATCTGCGCAAAGCGCGACACCGCGCCGGGGTCACCGCGCAGCGCGATGCTGTTGCTGCTGTCGATCGGCACAACGGTGACCGGCGAGCGCAAGCCCTCGCCGCCGCCCTGTGCGGCCAGCGCCTGCAACGAGGTAGCAATTTCGCGGGCCCCGGCATTTTTCAGGGTGATGATCGTGCTGGCGGCGCTGTCGCGATCGATTTCTCCGACCAGACTGCGGATGCGGCGGATATTGTCGGCATAGTCGACGATCACCAGACTGTTGGCGTTGCGGTTTGAGGTGATCGATCCCTGTTTGCTGACCAAGGGGCGCAGCGTTTCCAGCGCTTCGGTCGCGACAATCGATTTCAAGCGCACCACTTCTGTCACCAGCTGGTTACCCTCGGCACCGCGTGAACCGATCCGGGTCGGCTGCGACGCCGCGCCATCGGCTGGCTGGATGCGATAGGCACCGCGCGTGGTCGGAATGGCGACCAGATTATTGGCGCGCAGGGTCGACAGGAAAATCTCGAAATATTCCGAGCGGCTGAGCGGACGGTCGGTGACCACCGAAACCTTGCCCTGCACCCGGCTGTCGAGAATGAAGGTGCGGCCAGTGACCTTGGCTGCATCCTGCACAAAGGCGCGAATATCGGCGTCGCGAACATTCAGCGTGTGCTGGGCAGACGCCGGCGCGGCGCACAGGCCGACAGCAAGAGCGAGCACGGCGATGATCCGGACGAAGTGGCTAGGCATTATGGGGCTCCCAGATTGACAGCGATCGGAACCGTATTGGCTCCGCGCTCGACTTCGACGGACAGACGAGCGCCCGGCTGGATTTGACTTTTCAGGGTTTCGATATCGCTGGTCGAACCAACGCGATTGCCATTGATCGACACGATAATGTCGCCGTCGCGGAAACCCGCGCTCTTGAACAGACTGCCATCGCCCAGGGGAGAAAGCACAATACCGGTGACCTTGCCCTGATCGTTGCGCGGCGCCAGTGAGGCAATGCCCGGTATTTCATTGCCACCCGCGGCCAGCGTCGTCGCCGCTTCGGGATCGTCGGTGCCGACGGTTTGCGCCGGAACCGACTGGTCGAGATAGAGGCTTTCCAGCACGCCGCCGCGATTGATGATCACATGATCAAAGGCCACACTGTTCAGCGTCACACCGGACATGATCTCCTGGCCGACGACATAATTTTCCTGCACGCCGTCCGGTCCCGACAGGATTGCCGACCCCAGTCCCGAGGCCTCGTTCATGCGGATGCCGAACAGCGTCAGCTGCAACGATGTCACAACATTGGCGCTTTGCGCCGCACTGCCGCGGAAAAACGGGTCGAAGCTGCTGAACAGGGTCAGGCGCGATTGCGGCGACAATATCTGGACATCATTGGCGCGATAATCGCCAACTGGGCCCAGTGGCGTCAGAATCAGCCAGGTCAGTCTTATCGCCTGAATCAAAAGCAAACTCGCCAATATAAAGAAAAGAACGGGATAAGGGCCCTGCTGGTTATACCAGCGGGTCATCACGCCCAGTCTGTCAGAATAGCTATTACCCACGAATCCCCGCAACCTTGCAATTCCCGTCGCGCTATAGCGATTTCACGACCATTCGACGACTCATTGATGACGAATATATTACAGCTTTGGTCGGATCCGGCCAGAATATCAGGGCAATTGCATATTCAACAGCGCACCCAGATCAGCCAGCGCCTGCTGCTCTGAAGAAACCTTGATCGCCGCCATCCCCAGCGCAGCC
>JAGPVK010000014.1 GCA_018067055.1 Sphingomonadales bacterium
CGTTGGGAGAGGCCTGCGGCGTCAATGTAAGCACGACGTTCCTCGGCGCTCATGCCGTGCCGCCCGAATATGCCGGTCGCGCTGACGATTATATCGATCTGGTGATCAATGAGATGCTGCCGCAGCTGGCAGCCGAAGGTCTGGTCGATGCGGTGGATGCTTTTTGCGAAGGCATCGGGTTCACACCCGACCAGACCGAGCGCGTCTTCGCGGCCGCGCGCCAGCTGGGTCTGCCCGTAAAACTGCATGCCGAGCAGCTGTCGAACCTGCATGGTGCGGCGCTCGCGGCAAGGCATAATGCCCTGTCAGCGGATCATCTGGAGCATCTTGATGTCGAGGGGATTGCTGCGATGGCCAGTAGCGGAACCGTGGCGACCTTGTTGCCCGGTGCTTTCTATTTTACCAGGGAGACGCGACAGCCACCGGTGGCCGCGTTGCGGGAAGCTGGCGTTCCAATAGCGATCGCCACGGACTGTAATCCCGGAACAAGTCCGCTTACCTCCTTGTTGCTGGCGATGAACATGGCGGCGACGCTGTTTCGTCTCACGGTCGATGAATGTCTGACCGGCACCACACGCAACGCGGCTCTGGCGCTGGGTGTGCCGGACGTCGGGACGCTGGCTCCGGGCAAATGGGCCGATCTGGCCGTCTGGAACGTAAGCGAGCCGGCCGAACTGGTCTATCGCATGGGCAGCAACCCGCTTCATGCCCGTTACAGGAGGGGGCATTGACCGAAATCATCCTGCTTCCCGGCGAAGTGCCGCTGGCCGACTGGCGCGCGATCTATCGTGGTGCTCCCGCAAAGCTGGATGCATCCGCCACACAGCCCATTGCGGAGAGCGCTGCAGCAGTTGCGCGGATTCTGGCGAAAAATATACCGGGATATGGAATCAATACCGGCTTCGGAAAACTTGCCAGCCTGCGTATCGGCGATGAAGATCTGGCGACCCTGCAACGCAATATCGTGCTGAGTCATTCCGCCGGCACCGGAGATCCGTCGCCAATAAATATCGTGCGGCTGATGATGGCGCTGAAGCTGGCCAGCCTCGGGCAGGGCGCTTCCGGGGTGCGACCCGAGACGGTCGCGCTGCTCGAGGCGATGCTGGTCAAGGGCATGACTCCGGTGATCCCGTGTCAGGGTTCGGTCGGTGCGAGCGGCGATCTTGCTCCGCTCGCACATATGGCGACAACGATGATCGGTGGCGGTGAGATATTCGTCAACGACACGCGCATGCCAGCGACCGAGGCACTGGCCTCAGCCGGACTGCAACCGCTCGTGCTTGGCCCCAAGGAAGGGCTGGCGCTGCTCAACGGCACACAATTTTCCACAGCAAACGCGCTGGCCGGCCTGTTCGAGACCGAAATATTGTTCCAGTCCGCGCTGGTGACCGGCGCGCTGTCGACCGAAGCCGCCAAGGGTTCCGACACGCCTTTCGACTCCCGCATCCATGCGTTGCGACGGCATCGCGGACAGATCGAGAGCGCCGATGCGCTGCGCGGGCTGATGGCGGGATCGACAATCCGTGCCAGCCATCTCGTCGACGATATTAGGGTGCAGGACCCCTATTGTCTGCGCTGCCAGCCGCAAGTGATGGGCGCGGCGCTCGACGTGCTGCGTCAGGCGGCTACCACATTGGTGACCGAAGCGAATGGCGTCTCCGACAATCCGCTGATTTTCCCGGATAGTGACGAGGCGCTGTCCGGCGGCAATTTTCATGCCGAGCCTGTTGCCTTTGCCGCCGACATGATCGCGCTGACGATCTGCGAGATCGGCTCGATTGCCGAACGCCGCATTGCCATGCTGATCGATCCTGCGCTGTCGGGGCTGCCGGCATTTCTGACACCCAAGCCCGGTCTCAACTCCGGTTTCATGATCCCGCAGGTGACGTCGGCAGCACTGGTCTCTGAAAACAAGCAGCGTGCCTATCCGGCAAGCGTCGATTCGATCCCGACCTCGGCCAATCAGGAAGATCATGTCTCGATGGCCGCGCACGGTGCCCGGCGTCTGCTCGACATGGCAGCCAACGCGACGGCGGTGATCGGCATCGAGTTGCTCGCCGCCGCGCAAGGTGTCGATTTTCACGCACCGCTTTGCTCCAGTGATGCATTGGAGGCGGTGCGCGTGGCGCTGCGCGAACAGGTGCCAACCTTGGGCGACGATCGGTATTTTCATCCCGATATGGAGGCAGCCAATGCGCTGGTCCGATCGGGCGCGATCATCAAGGCTGCCGGCTATCCGTTGCCGGGTCTGGATTGAGGGACGAGAAATGAACGATAGAGGCGACAAGCAATGGCTCGAAATCCATCGTGGCGAAGCGCCGTTGCTGCTGTGCTTCCCGCACACAGGCACGGAGGTTCCAGCTGAATTGGAGGCGGGTTTCGTCTCGCCATGGCTTGCCCGCAAGGATGCGGACTGGTGGATCGACCAGCTCTACGCCTTTGCCCGTGATCTCGGCGCGACAACCGTCCGGACGTGCATCTCGCGCAGCGTAATCGATTGCAACCGCGATCCATCCGGCGCCTCGCTTTATCCC
>JAGPVK010000015.1 GCA_018067055.1 Sphingomonadales bacterium
TTGGTCAGCTCAAACGGCAGCTTCATCTTATCACGAAGCCCGCCGTCACCCTGGATCGGAATCCCTTTCTTGCTCCGATTGCTGGCCCGTACCAGCATGAACGCGAGCTGGTTGGCAAAAACCTCGTCATAGGCGAGCCGATCAGTGGCATCGGCGCCTTCCCTAGTGTGGAGTGAATCAATACTATGCTTCCAGCTCTTCCAGCTTTTGGCTGCCAGCTGGCTTGGCTCGATCCATTCTGGCAGTTCCGGAGCAAGCGCCAGTGACTGTTCGATCAGTTGCCGCATGCGCGCATTGCCAAGCCCGTCAGCCAATGGGTAGATGGGTTCCATCAGCGCGATAGTATCGGCCTGTTCCGGCTCCAGCACCTGGTCAGGATGCACCATCTGCAGTTCGTCACCATAACGCTCGAGCTTGCCGGAAATGACCTTTGCCTCGCCGAGCGGCAGCAATTTTTTGGGCCAGCCCGGGTTTCTGCCGAAAAAGGTCAGGCTGATATAATTGCCAAGCTTGTCGGTAGCATGGACTCGCAGCGGACTGCGCGGGCCGCCGGTGCGGTAATCAACCGGCGTCACTTCAATGATGATCGTGTCGCCAACATCGATTTCATCCAGCACATCGACCCGTTTCCGTTGCATCCAGTAGCTGGGTTGATGATATAGCAGGTCCTTGACCCGGGTCAGCCGCAGCTTCTCGAGCGGCTTGGCCAGCACCTTGCCGACGCCCTTGAGCGACTGGGTTTCGCCAAATAATGGATTGAGTATCTCGGGCCGCATGTCTATCCGCCTTTATACCCTCGCTGGCGCATTATGCCAGCCAAGTTGGAGCAGCAAATATGGATCGCGAAACAAGGCTGAAACGGCTGCAATTTCGCGCCTGGCATCGTGGAACCCGCGAAGCGGACTTTTTGATCGGCGGTTTTTTTGATCGCTATAGCGATGATTGGTCAGAACAAGATATGGACTGGTTCGAAAAGCTGCTCGTCGAAGACGATGTCGATGTCATGGCCTGGGCGATTGGCACGCTTCCAGTTCCTCCAGCTTTTGACGGGCCGCAAATGGTGAACATGCAGCAACTCGACTATATCGACGCGACGAAATAATATTCCTGTCCTATATCCAAAAGCGATTTTAAGTGTCTTATCTAGATAGATTATTGTCCTCCAAGCAAGGCATGACGCTGGCCGGTGTACCGGTCGGCTATCGCCCGCTTTTTCTTTCAGAAATCGCCGTTCGGTCCGGCCGGAGGACGATGTTCATTGCCACCGACGACGCAGCGATGAGCGCGATTGTCGAAGCGGCCCATTTCTTTGCACCGGATCTGGAAATTATTGAATTTCCGGCTTGGGACTGCCTGCCCTATGACCGCGCCTCGCCAGCTCTGCACACCACTTCCGACCGGCTTGCCGCCCTGGCCAAGCTTGCACTGCCGTTCACTGGTTCTCAGCTGGTGGTCACGACGGTCAACGCGGTAACCCAGCGGGTGCTGGCGCCATCTCGCATCAAGGAATTTATAACCCGTCTCGCACCCGGCACGATTGTCGAACAGGAAAAGCTGATCGCTTTTCTCTATGCCAACGGCTTCGTCCGCGTTGACACCGTGGCCGACAGCGGTGAATTTGCGGCGCGTGGCGGCCTGATCGATCTGTTTCCACCAGGAGCCGAGCTACCGATCCGGATCGATCTCTTTGGCGACGAGATCGAAAGCCTGCGGCAGTTTGATCCCGCCGATCAGCGCACGGTGGGCAATATCGATAGTCTTGATCTGCTGCCGGTTTCGGAGTTTCTGCTCGATGCCGACAGCATCACCCGGTTCCGGACCCGCTATCGCGATCTGTTTGGCGCCGTTTCCACCAGCGATGCACTATATCAATCGATCTCGGAAGGGCGCAGATTAGCCGGGATGGAACATTGGTTGCCACTGCTCGAAGACCGGCTGGCGACCATTTTCGACTATGTTGAAGATGATTGCTTGATTTTGCGCGATGCAGCCGGTTCAGCTGCAGCAGAAGCGCAATTTTCGTCTATTGCCGATTATCACAAGAACCGGGTGGAGGCCGACAAGGCCAATCTGTCGAGCTACCGCCCGCTACCGCCTGAGATGCTCTATCTTACGCCGGACGAATGGCGGTCCACAGAGAATGACGCGCCAATCCATATTCTGAGCGAATTTGACGAACCAGAATCGGCAGCCGTGCTCTCGATGTCGGTCTCGTCGCCTCGTGATTTTTCGCCGGAACGGGCCCGCAACGAGAATATTTATCGGGCGTTGGGTGCCCATCTGAGCGGACTGACAAAGTCCGGAACCACGGCGATAGTCGCAAGTTACAGCAAGGGTTCGCGGGCGCGCATCTTTGACCTGCTCAAAGACCATGGCATCAAGTCGGCGGTACTTTGTGATGACTGGGATTCCTGCCTTTCAGCAGCCCCTGCAGTGGCGCTGACAATTTTGCCACTATCCTCGGGTTTTCGAACCGAAAACCTGACCTTGCTCACCGAGCAGGATATTTTCGGCGACCGGCTCGTCCGCAAATCCAAGCGCCGCAAGAGCAGCGATGCCTTTATCGAGGAGCTGTCGGCGCTCAGTCAGGGCGATCTGGTTGTTCACCTCGAACATGGCATCGGCTTGTACGAAGGCATTGTTTCCATCCCGGTTGGCACCAGCCCGCATGATTGCGTCCATCTGAAATATGCGGGTGGCGACAAGCTGTATGTCCCGGTCGAAAATATCGACGTTCTCAGCCGCTATGGTGAAGGCGGCGACAGCGTTGTCCTCGATCGGCTAGGCGGCGAAGGCTGGCAACGG
>JAGPVK010000018.1 GCA_018067055.1 Sphingomonadales bacterium
GATGAGAACGCAGCTTTTGATTCATCTTTGGGCGTAATCTATGGCATCACTGGTTTGGGGCATTCGCTAATATATCTGATCACCGTCATAATATTTGGGATGTGGATATATCGAGCAGCTGCCAATATTGTATCGGCAGGAACTGCTGGCTTCTCTTATTCGCCTGGTTGGGCAGTCGGCTGGTATTTCATCCCATTTGCCAATTTTTTCAAACCATTTCAGGCCATGCGACAGATTTGGAATGCCAGCCATGGTGCGACTGTTCATTTGGACGATAACGCCCCGACATTGACCATCTGGTGGACTGCCTGGTTGATTGCAACAATCTCTGGAAACATTTCCCTGCGCTTGACCTTGAAGGCAGTCGATGCGGATCAGATGATGCTGGCCACCCAAATAGGAGCCATCAGTTCGATAGCGTCTTTCGTTCTTTACCCGGTGGCGATCAGGCTGGTGCGGGATATCACCCGGGCACAAGTGGAATATCTGCAGATCGAAACGCTTGGCGAACGCTTCTCCTGAAACTGGAACTTTAATCATCCAGTTAAATCTGTTAAGCAGTCCCAAAATGTACAGGAGAGAGTCGATGCATGATCTGGTAATTCGCGGTGGAACTGTGGTTGATGGAACGGGTGGCGAGCCCTTTGTTGCCGATGTGGCGATTGATGGGGACCGGGTATCGCTGGTCGGGACCGTGGCGGCAAAAGGTCGCGAAGAGATTGATGCATCCGGAAAATTCGTCACCCCCGGTTTTGTCGACGTGCACACCCATTATGACGGACAGGCAACCTGGGACGATGAAATGGCGCCCTCGAGCTGGCATGGTATTACCACGGTGGTGATGGGCAATTGCGGCGTCGGTTTCGCGCCCGCCCGACCGGATCGTCACGAATGGCTGATCAATCTGATGGAGGGCGTCGAGGATATACCCGGTACCGCGCTGGCCGAAGGTATGAGCTGGAACTGGGAAACTTTCCCCGAATATCTCGACGAGCTGGAAAGAATGCCGCGAACCATCGATGTCGCGACCCATGTGCCGCACGGCGCGGTGCGCGCCTATGTGCTCGGCGATCGGGAGAAACCCGGCGCGGTGCCGACGCAGGATGAAATTGATCAGATGTCACAGATCGTCGAGGATGGGTTGAAAGCCGGTGCGCTTGGTTTCTCGACCTCGCGGACGATCCTGCATCGCAGCATTGATGGCGAACTGGTTCCCGGTACCACTGCAACCAAGGAAGAATTGATCGGCATTGGCCGCGCGATGGGGCGGGTTGGCTATGGTGTGTTCGAGATGGCGAGCGATCTCAACAAGGAATGGGATGAATTTGGCTGGATGGGAGACCTGAGCCGCGAAACCGGCATGCCGGTGACCTTTGCGGCGCTGCAGTCGATCGCCAAGGACCAGTCGCTCGACGAGCAGATCGCCAATATGCGCGCGGAAAATGACAATGGCGCCAATATCGTCGCGCAGATTGCGCTGCGCGGAAACGGCATTGTCATGGCCTGGCAGGGCACGGTGCATCCGTTCGTTCGTCACCCGAGCTGGATGGCGATGGAAGGTCTGAGCTGGGACGAGAAATATGCCAAGCTGAAGAATCCGGCATTCAAGGCACAATTGCTTGGCGAGACCGCCGAGATGCCGGAACAGGTCGATATCGTGCCGGTGTTCATGATCATCACACAGGGTTGGCCGGTGCAGTTCGAGATGGATCTGGATTTCAACTATGAACCGCAAGCCGACGAAAGCATCGCTGCACGCGCGGAAGCCGCTGGCAAATCCGGTGCGGAATATGCTTATGACCTGATGATGACGGATGACGGCAAGGGCTTCATCTATCTGCCGCTGCTCAACTATATGGATGGCAATCTCGATTTCCTCGAGACTTTGCAGCAGGCCGATGACACGGTGAACAGCCTGTCCGACGGCGGCGCGCATTGCGGCACCATCTGTGATGCGGCGAGCCCTACTTTCATGCTCGAATATTGGGTGAAAAACCGCAAACGGGGTACGATCAGCATCGAAAATGCGATCAAGCGGCAATGTCTTGATACGTCGCGGCTCTACGGTCTGAACGATCGCGGTGTGCTGAAACCGGGCTATCTGGCGGACGTCAATGTGATCGACATGGAGCGGATCAAGCTCGGCAAGCCATGGCTGGCATTCGACTTGCCGGCGGGCGGCAAGCGCCTGCTGCAAAAGGCTGATGGCTATGATTATACAATCAAGTCGGGGCAGGTCACGTTCAAGGGCGGCGTTGTCACCGACAAGCGTCCGGGTGGCCTGATCCGTGGTCCGCAGATGGTCGAGATGCTCGAAGCGGCGGAGTAGTGCGCAGCCGGTTTCCCGGCTGCGCTTCCAAATCGATATGAGTAGTTAGAACCCGGTCCAGCGTAGTCGGACAAAAGCACTCCTGCCTGCGCCCGGCAGGCGGGCACCCAACGGCACGTCCGAACCGCTGACGCGGTTATAGCCGGCCAGATGCTCGGTGTAATTTTTGTCGAACAGATTTTCGACACTGGCATCGAGCGTGACGCTTGGTGTCAGTTCGACATGACCGAATAATCCCGCCAGCAAATAACCGTTGCTCGGCTGTTCGTCATTGGTCGCAGAGATTTTGTTCTGATCAGCAAAGGCCTGCAGTTCCGCGCCCAGATGCCAGGTTTGTTCCTGCCAGCTCAAAGCGACGCGCGCATTTGGCGGAGCGATGCGATAGAGATTATCGTCAATATCGCGCCGTTTCGCCCGGACATAGCTGGCGGTTCCGTCCAGATGCAGTGGCCCGCTGATGTTCCAGCCGAAATCGAGGTCGGCACCGTAAAGTTCCGCATCGACATTGCCGAAGCGCATCGGTGTCGGATCGCCGTTCATATTGGCAACCATTTCCACCGGACTGTTGATGACGCCCGGCGTGTCATCATATGGCACGCCCTGAATGAAATCATCGACGCGGCGATAGAATAGCGTTGGTCGGGCATAAAAGCGGCTATCCTGATAGTCGAAACCAATCTCGGCGATCCATGCCTTTTCATTGCGCAGATTCAGATCGCCGACATAGATATTGCCGTCGGCAAGACCG
Source organism: Sphingomonadales bacterium (assembly GCA_018067055.1). Taxonomy (GTDB): domain Bacteria; phylum Pseudomonadota; class Alphaproteobacteria; order Sphingomonadales; family Sphingomonadaceae; genus Parasphingorhabdus. Next base: position 3,078 of record JAGPVK010000018.1, read on the forward strand.
CCACTTGCACCGGTCGGCAACCATGAGAAGCGCTCGACGGCATTGGCGACGCGCGTTTTATAGGCGAGCGACAAGCGGGGTTTGAAACTGCCCATATCGCTCCAGAAGCGCGCGGCGACATCAATCGTATCATCGGACCAGTTACGATCCGAAGCCGCGAAGCCAATGGCCAGAATACGAGGACCCATCGGAACGGCGCTGCCCAAAAACGGCGCACCTGCCTGCATCCGGTGATGATCAATGCGGGCGCCGATTTCGGCTTCAATCTGGCCAAGTGCCAAACGGCTCTCAACGAAGCCACCGATGCGGCTGCCCGAAATATTGTTGAGCGATGTCAGGAAAAAATCCGCGTTCATTGGATTGGTGATCCGCACATCCTTGTCCATCACTTCAACATCTGCGCCCAATCGGACATGCCGATCTGGTGTGCCAATGCGTAAGGCTGTGGCAGCCGTAATGGTGTCCGCATCGGCAAAAGTGGCGCGCAGATTCATCGGACTGGCTGGCCCTTGTCGCAGCGAAAAATTATCCATTAGATGCCGAACCGCGACATGGCCCGCGTCCACTTCCAGATAAAGATTGTCACTGAGCTTGCCTTCATAGGCGAGCGACAGGAAGTCGGTGTTGAAATACTGGATATCCATCGGGAAAGGCGGGTTGCCGGTCGGGTCGGTTTCCTGACGGCGATAGGACAGGGTCAGGCTTCCGTCGCCGACTTTCAGGCCGGCATGGGCGCCATAGTTCAGACGCTCGAAGCTGGATGAAGCGATCGACCCACCCGGAAATTGCAGATCATCGCCTTTTTCGTAGGACGCGATCACCCCCAGTTTGACCCGCTCATTGGACAGGCTGACAAGTCCCCCCAATAGATAGCTGTTGTCACCGCTGCGATAACCCGCGGTCAGATCGGCCTGCGGTTGCATGGCAGTGCCCTCGGAAAATTGCGCCTGTTTCAAAATGGCATTCACGCCACCGCCGAGGCCGGGGCCCTTGCGGACCGGGCTGATGCCGCGGTCGATTTCGATCCGGTCGACCAGAGCCATGGGGGCATAATGCAGCGGCGGGTCCATCAGATTTGGACCGCCCGAAGTAAAGCGCTGGCCATTGACGCGGACCAATATCCGGTCACCAAACAGGCCGCGATACTGGACCTGGCCGGACAGGCCGCCATTATCGATCAGGGCAGCGCCCGGTGCGCGGGCCACCAGTGCTGCAGCGTCGGGGG
>JAGPVK010000425.1 GCA_018067055.1 Sphingomonadales bacterium
CGTTGGCGATGAGCACGGCTTCCCTTGTCATGGCCTCTTCAGCAGCCCAGGCGGCGGGAACCGTTGCCGGCACCGACATCGTCAATGTCGCGCAGGCCACCTATGACGCCCCCGGTGGCGGCACGCCGGTTACGATCGATTCCAATGTCGTAACCATCAAGGTTGACGAGCTGCTCGATGTCACGGTGGTTTCGAGCGACCCGGGTGACGTGATCGTTAGTCCCGGCTGGACCGCGCAGGTGCTGACCTATCAGCTCACCAACAGTGGCAACGGCTCCGAAGCCTTCACGCTATCGGCTGATACCGCCAGACCTGGCGACGAGTTTGACGCGACTTTTGAAATGGTCATCCTCGATAGCAACGGCAATGGCGTCTATGACCCCGGCGTCGACACAATTTATACGCCCGGCACCAATGACCCGGTGCTGACACCGGATGAAAGCATCACGGTTTTCATCCTCTCCGCGATTCCCGCATCGGTCGAAGACACCGAGCGCGCCGAGATTGAACTGTCCGCCATTGCCAACACCGGCAGCGGCACGCCGGGCAGCATATTTGCCGGACAGGGCGATGGCGGCGGCGATGCCGTGGTCGGATCAACCGGCGCCCGTGATGCCGATGGCGGCTATTTCATGGTGCAGGCCTCGGATGTCAACTTGGTCAAGAGCGCCACCATCATCGACCCCTTCGGTGGCTCGGAGGCCGTGCCTGGCGCGGTGATTATCTATCAGCTGGTGGCAACCACCGTCGGCACCGGTGATCTAGACAATCTCGCGATCCGCGATGAGATACCCGCCGATACCACCTATAAAGCCGAAAGCATCACGCTCGAAGGCGCGCCGCTGAGCGATGCTGCAAGCGATGGCGATGCCGGTTCCTTCGACAGCGGCTCGATCGCCGTGGCGCTCGGCACGGTTCCGGGCGGCCAGACCCGCACCATCACCTTTCAAGTCACCATCGACTGATCTCAACCGGGGTATAGCTACATGATAAAAGGACTTTTTCTCGCAACAACGCTGATCCTGCCGGGCGCTGCCCTGGCCGCCAATAATGTCAGCCTGTCGAGCGATGTGTTCGTCGAACGGACAGTGGAAAAGCCGAATGGCACCACCGCCCGGGTACTCGAACAGCCAAAAACGGTCACCCCCGGCGACAAGCTGGTGTTCGTCGTCAATTACAAGAATGTCGGCAGCGCGCCGGCAACCGATTTCTCTGTCACCAATCCGCTGCCAAAGGCGGTGGCGTTCAATGGAACGTCTGATGGCACTGAAATTGTCTCCGTTGACGGAGGCAAAAGCTGGGGACCACTTTCGTCCCTTACCTATCCGAGCAAGAATGGCGATCTTCGCCCCGCTCTGATGACCGACGTAACGCATGTGAAATGGAAGTTTAATCGTTCCCTTTCCGCAGGTTCGGGAGGGAAATTGGTTTTCCGCGGCACTGTGAAGTGACCGCAACCGTATCGGATCGCCGCGGGGTTAGGTGATCCAAATAAGTGAAACAGGAGACAGTTATGACCAGTATACTGAAACTTCTCGTTGCCACTAGTACCATATCTGTAGCGGCGCTGGGTGCAAACCCCGCGTTCGCTGCAGACTTGGGCACTGATGCCGGCACGAGCATTACCAATAACGTAAGCGTAGCCTATAATGTCGGGGGAACCGCACAGACAGCGGAAACCGACAGCGACGTATTTGTCGTCGACCGTCAAGTGAACCTTGTCATTACCAAAAGCGATTCGGTAAATACCAAGGTAGCACCAAATGCTACCCAGCAGGCGGTGACTTATGTTGTCAGCAACCAGACCAATGACACAATCGACGTGCTGCTGACGTCCGAACAACTTGGCACCGACGATTTCGACGTTGCCGGAACCATCACCTATTATCTCGATGATGGCACAACCGCCGGCGTGTTTGACGCGGGCGATACGCTGATCACCTATATTGATAACCTGGCGGAAGACACCAGCGTTACCGTGCACGCGGTGGCCAATATTCCAACCAGTGTCGTCACCGGCGATCTGGCTGATGTCATCCTGATCGGTCAGGCTGCTGGCCATGGTGGCTCGGGCCTCCCGGCCACCGGTTTGAACATCCAGGGGTCTGCGTTTACCGATGATTCGGGCGATGCCGACGATCCGACATTGGTACAGAATGTGTTCACTGATGCTGCCGGCAGCGGAACGTCCGACGGCGCGGCTGACGGTTACCACAGCGCCACCGACATTTACGAAGTCAGTGCCGCAGATATAACGGTATCGAAAACCAGTAAAATATTGTGGGATCCGATCAACGGAACCGTCAAACCGAAAGCCATACCCGGCGCGATTGTCGAATATTGCATCGCGGTTGCCAATGCCAGCGGCGGCGCAGATGCTACCGGCGTTGCGATTTCGGATACGATTCCCTCCGATCTGACCTATTACAGCAGCCTGGCCTCCGGCCCGGCGACTGTACCGGCTGTGATTGGTGTGGTTACCGAAGGTACCGTAACCGGATCCACCTGCAACGCAGATGGCAGCGGTACCGGCGCACAGGCAGCCGGTGTTGTTACCGGCAATCTCGGCACCGTGTCCTCGGGCGCGACCGAAACCCTTATTTTCCGCGTTATCGTGGACTAGGCGCCTCCGAATTCGGCGGCAAACCGGCATCTTGTCGGTTTGCCGCTGATTTTCAGGCTTTAGCTGTGGGTATTTTTACCAATTTTTTCAGGCCATTCGGCCTGACCCTGGCGGCGTGCGCGTTAACCGCACCTGCTGCTCCGGCGCTCGCTCAACCCGAGTTTGCCGACGAACAGCCGCAGGCGCCTGATTTTGCTGTCAATCAACCGCAAAATCATCCGCTGATCAGCAATATTGCGCAGGCAGAATGGAATATCGGCAACCGGCGGATTCAGAAATCCTCCAACCGCATCGACGTTCAGGTCGTCTCGCCGCCAACAAAACCGCTCGAAATCACGATTTTCCACTTCGCTGACCCGCCGGGCTCCGAGCAGATCCCGATCGGGAGCACGATGTGCCGCGGCGCGCAAGGCAATGTCCCGATCCGTCTCGGCGGCGCGTTCGCAGGAACGTCGACCAGCCCGGCCTCGGTCATGCCCGCCGACTACATTCGCGCCGGGGAACCGCTGATCATCTCGATAATCTCGGCTAGCAGTAATCTCAATCCGCTGGCAATCGACAGCTTTGACATAGTGATCACCACGCCCACCGGAGATCGCGAACAGATCAATATTGTCGAGACAGCGGCCAACAGCGGCCAGTTTGTCGGGTTGATCAATACCGCTGCCGTTCCCCCCGCACCTGTGCAGGGGGACTGCATCTTGTCGGTCAAACGCGGGGAAACATTCGACATCACCATCCATGAATGGGGCGGCAGGGCCATTGGCGTTGCCAAGGTCGGCATCCTGATCGATCCTTTTGGTGAAATTTTCGACAGCGGCGACGGCACCCCGGTTGCCGGGACCCGCGTAACCCTGGTCGACGCCGTGACCGGACGTCCTGCGGATGTATTCGGCGATGACGGCGTGTCTGTCTACCCGAGCACGGTCATTGCCGGTGGAACCGTGACCGATAGCGGCGGCACCGTTTATGATTTCCGGGACGGCTTCTATCGCTTTCCTTTCGCACGCGCAGGTCGCTACCGCCTGCTCGTCGAACCACCAACGCCTTACCGCTTTGCGTCAGCGGCCACGCCGCAGCAATTGGCGGGCCTGCGGCGGTCGGACGGGCTTCCCTTCACCATTGTCGACGGATCCTATGGCGGTGTCATCATATTGAACGATCCGGCGCCAGTGCGCGTAGACGTTCCGCTGGACCGGCCCGGAGCACCGCTTCTGATCACCAAGGCGGCTTCCACGGCGCGCGCGGCACCGGGAGACGCGATCCAATATCATATAACCGTGCAGAACAGCGACCCTGTCCGCACCACCGGCCAAATCACGATCTCCGACCAGTTGCCAGCTGCAATGCGCCTGAAAACCGGCACGGTCCGCTATAATGGCAATCTGATCACGCCGGTTGTCGAAGCCAACGGCAGGAATTTTAGCGTCGAAGCACCGCCCCTGCCCCCGTCGGGCAGCGCATTGCTGACCTATATTGCCGAAGTGCGTCAGGATGCGCAGCCAGGAGATGCAATAAACCTTGCTTCGGCCCGCGATGATCGCGGCACGACCAGTCCGACGATCGATGCAGTGGTTCGCATCGAGCGCGACGGCATTTCAGAAAGATTCACCCTGATCGGCCGGATTACCGATGGTGGCTGTGCCACTGATCCCCGGACAGCCTCCGGCATTGGCCATATTCGGGTGATGCTGCAGGACGGAACCTACACCGTTACCGACAGCGATGGTCGCTATCATTTCGAAGGACTTCGGCCCGGCTTGCATGTCGTTCAGGTCGACCCTTCCACCTTCCCTGCCGACCTGGCTCCCGTGGATTGCGCGCAAAACACGCGCAGCGCCGGCAGCGATATTTCGCGTTTTGTCGAAGGCCGCGGCGGCGCCCTGAAGCGGGCCGACTTTCGGGCGCAAACCGTTGCTGCCAGAGACGTAAAAGTCTCTGAAAACTATGCCAAACCAGTCGTTCTGTCGGACCCGGAAGCTGCTGGCGCCGGGCGCAACTGGATCGCTGGCGAAGCGCCCGGTATCGGCTGGCTGTTCCCGGCGGAAGATCATAATCCGCGCGTCAAGGCGCTGCGTGTCGCTATCAAGCATCTCGCTGGCCAGAAGGTCGAACTGTCGATCAATGGCAAACCGGTC
>JAGPVK010000025.1 GCA_018067055.1 Sphingomonadales bacterium
CATCGCGAGCGGTTCGGCGACAAGATTTTCGCCGAATTGCGCGGCGTTATCGATGAAGCTGGCGGATCGCCGTTCTGGGACGGACTCGCCGGACGGTTTTTCGGCATGAGCTTTCAGGAAGCCGATTATTTCAACGCGATTCACGGCAATCAGTTCATTGCCGACCTGATGCCGAAACATCCGATCTATACCGCGATGCTCAGCGACTCCGCGCGGACCGTGATCGGGGTGCCGCATACCAGCGGTCGCGCGGCAATGCGGATGCTGGAGAATGAAAATTTCTCTTATGACGGCTATGTCGACATTTTTGACGGTGGCCCGACGATGGTCGCGAAAACCGACGATGTTACGAGCATTCGCAATTCAAAATCGGCGGTGATCACCGCGATCAAGGAAGGCGCGACCAAGTCGATCATATCCAGCGGTGCGCTGGAGAAGTTCCAGGCCACTTATGCGATGGTCTCGGAATATGATGAGGGCGTAATGATCGATCAACAGGCCGCTGATAATATCGGACTGAGTATCGGAGACACGATTTGGCACGTTCCGCGATGAGTACCCTGGTTGAAATCAATTTTGATGGCATCATCGGTCCCAGCCACAATTACGCCGGGCTGAGCCTAGGCAATATTGCTTCCTCGACCAATGCCGGCGCAACCGCTTATCCGCGCGAAGCGGCACTGCAGGGCATAGCGAAGATGCGGCACAATCTCGATCTTGGTCTGGCACAAGGCTTTTTCATGCCGCTGGATCGCCCCAACGAGCGGTGGCTGGCGGCCTTGGGCACCGATTCCATTCTGGCCCCGCGTCATTTGCTCAGCAACGCCATCTCTGCGTCTTCAATGTGGGCCGCCAATGCCGCAACCGTATCTCCTGCGCCCGATACAATCGACGAGCGGTGCCACCTCACGGTCGCCAATCTGCAAACCATGCCGCATCGCAGTCATGAATGGACCGGAACGCTAAAACAGCTCAGACTTGCCTTTGCCGACCCGGCTCATTTCGCCGTCCATGCACCTGTACCGCCGCCCTTTGGCGATGAAGGAGCGGCCAATCATATGCGGATCTGCGCGAGCCATGAAAGCGCCGGTGTGGAGATTTTTGTCTATGGTGTCGCCGGCGGACCATTTCCGGCGCGCCAGCATATCGAAGCATCAAGGGCCGTCTCTCGCCTTAACGAAACGCAATCGGTCCTGTTTGTCCAGCAATCCGGGCAGGCGATTGCTGCGGGTGCCTTTCACAATGATGTGGTGGCGGTCGCGAACGAGCATGTGCTGTTTGCCCACGAACAGGCCTTTGAAGACGCAGCATCATTTTATCAGGACCTGCGCGACCGCGTGCCGGAAACCGAGATCATCGTAGTGCCCGCCGACAAGGTCAGCCTGAAAGACGCGATCGCCTCCTATCTGTTTAACGCCCAGCTGATCACGCTGCCGGGCGATGACGGTATGGCGCTGATTCTGCCGACCGAAGCGCGCGACAATGCGCCGGTCTGGAGCTATTTGCAGGAATTGATCGCCGGCAATGGCCCGATCCGGAAATTGTTGCCGGTCGATGTCCGGCAATCCATGGCCAATGGCGGCGGACCGGCCTGTTTGCGGCTGCGGGTGGTCGCCGATCCCGAGAAGGTGGACGAACGATTCCTAGCCACGCCGCGCAAGCTGGACGAGATCACCAAAATTGTCGCTGAATATTGGCCCAAATCGATTGATCCCGGCACGCTTTCCGATCCGGAGCTGATTTCGGCTATTCGCCAGGCCAGAAGCAAGCTGCTTGGCACCTGCCGACTTTCCGAACTGGCTGACTGAACCAAGGATATGACTGTCGGGTTAACTTACAGTTTACCATATTTCATTGTAAAATTCCGCAGTTTTCTGGGGTTGGCACGACACTTGCTAATGAACTGCCATGTGGAAAAAAATCAGACGGCTATTCGTGATAAAGACCAAGTTTGAGGCTTTTCTGATTACCTATGCCCTGGCCACCGGCGCTGTTCAGCGTGGCCAACATTATCTGGTTGAATATCCCGGCTGGGGCGGGAAAATGCTGTTTCTGGCAGTGACCGGCGCGGTGTTCATGGCCGGCGCCAAGATGATCGAGGCGATTGATCTCAACCGGATCTACAGTTCCGAATATTGAATCCAGTCCACATCGAAGTATCAATCAAGCCACCAGATCACCGGCGGATCACGCCCATTCTGCTGTCATTCTGAATGAAGTGGAAGGCTTCTGTTGCCCGGTGCCTTCCAAACCGCTGAATTCCCTTCTGTTGCCCGGTGGGTTCAACCGCGCGTAGCTTTCTAACTTATGACCGTGAGGTCAATGGGTTAGGCAGCAATAGCGAGTGCTTCGTTATCGTTTGCACTTATAGGTTTTGAGCAATCACGGCATACTCAGGCCGGGCAAAAATAACGCCTTTGAACACCCGTCGATCCTAGTTCGGCCCCATCAACAAAGGCGTCCTGCATTGCTGCAAATCGCCTGAAATGGTGGAGCCGCCGGGTACTGCCCCCGGGTCCGTAGTGTCTATTACACGCCATCATTTATCACCATAGTCCGCCGAAACGGACAGTGCCTATATAGGGGTTTAATTCTGAATGAACAGTGCACAGACAAGAAAAAGGGCCAACCGGTTGCCCGGTTGACCCTCCTCTAGTTCCCCAAAGGGAATTCGTGATTACTGGGCGAGAACGCCTTCTTCCTTGTCGGCTTTGTCTTCCAGGGCGTCAGCCTTGTCTTCCATAGCCGCGGCTTTATCTTCCAGCATTTCTTCGCCAGCTTCGGTGGTTGCATTGTCGGCAGCTTCGTCGAGCTGGTCGGCTTGCATTTCAGCTTTCTGAGCTTCCACTTCGGTCGCGGTTTCGGCGCCACTTGTGTCTTCCTGTGCGCAGGCACTGAGTGCCAGAGCAGCGGTAGAAGCGGTCAAAATCATCAATTTACGCATGTTAATCCCTCGTCCATTGGAAGGAGCAAAAAACGGCTCCTCAGGGATCATAACCTGCAAATAACAGATTGGTTCCCGCTGGCACAAAAAAAGGGTCAACCAGTCTCCCGGTTGACCCTCCTCTAGTTCCCCAAAAGGGAATTTCAGCTAATTTAAGCTTACTCGGTAACAGGTGCTTCTGCAGGTGCAGCAGCTTCGTCTGCAGGAGCAGCTTCAACAGTTGCTTCGTCAGTCACAGGAGCAACTTCTTCAGTAGCCATGGCATCTTCAGCAGGTGCAACTTCTTCGGTTGCAGTTGCATCGGTTGCAGCAGCATCTTCAGCAGGAGCATTGCAAGCACTCAAAGCGAATACAGCTGCAGTTGCAGCCAGAACAGCGGATTTACGCATAATAATCAGTCCCCATATCGTCGTTCAAAATGGCATGGAATCAAACCAGCCGAGCGGGCCTATAGGATTGAAATTTTCGAATGTATCTCAAAAAATGAGAAAACTTGTCATCTTATTGTAATATTGTGATTATTATTTCAAAAATTGCCCTTTTGTCCTATAAACTTTCAACAGGATCGCGGCAAATTTACAGGGCAAAAATCGATGCCTTATCGAGACAGGTACCGCCGCACAGGAATCACCCTACATGTGGATGAAATCAGCGACCAGAAATCACTATTTTTTCAGACTGTCGCGGATTTCGGTCAGCAGATCAATTTCGCTAGGACCCGTTGGCGTTGCTTCGGCTTCCTCTTTTGTCATCAGCTTGTTGGCATAGCGAACGATCATGAAGATGATGAATGCCAGAATGACAAAGTTGATTACGACGGTGAGAAACTGGCCCCATCCGAGCATCGGGACACCCGCTTCCTTCAGCGCCGCATAATCGGTCATTGATCCGGCATAATCGGCTGGCGGCGAACCCAGCAACAGGAACAGACCCGAGAAATCCGGAGCACCAATGATCGCACTGACTATCGGCATGAGTACATCTTCGGTCAATGAGGTGGTAATCGTCGCGAATGCGGCACCGATGATGACGGCAACGGCAAGATCGAGAACATTCCCCTTTAGAATGAATGCCTTAAACTCGTTTAACATAATATGTCCTTCCCATTTTTATAGCCATGTAAATGTATGAAAAATCTGAAATTGTCGAGCGAAGTCGTTGCAAAGCGCGCCATTGATACCTATTTTTACAGGGTGGATCGGCGTCTCGCCGTTTGGATGGAGGGTTTTCAAACATGCTGAATAAATGGATTAAATTTCTGGTCGTTCCGGCCGTGGCCTTGTCGCTTAGCGCCTGCGGAATCAACAGCGTGCCGACGGCGGAAGAAAATGCCAAAGCCAAATGGGCGGATGTCGAAAGCAGCTACCAGCGCCGCGCCGACCTGATCCCCAATCTGGTCGAAACCGTCAAAGGCTATGCGACGCAGGAGCAGGATACGCTGACTGCCGTGGTTGAAGCCCGCGCAAAAGCTACATCTATTCAGGTGAATGCCGATGATCTCGGTGACGCGACCAAAGTGCAGGAATATGCCGCAGCGCAAGGCGCGCTTTCGCAAGGCCTGGGGCGTCTGCTGGCCACTGTAGAAGCCTATCCCGACCTGAAGTCCAACCAGAATTTCCTGGCGCTGCAAAGTCAGCTGGAAGGCACGGAGAACCGTATCAATGTCGCTCGCCGCGATTATAACGAAGCGGTCCGCGAATATAATACCACGATCCGGACCTTCCCCGATATTATCGGCGCAAAAATCATTCATGGCGCAAAGCCCATGGAACCTTTCCAGGCAACAACCGAAGGCGCCGACGAAGCACCTGCAGTAAAATTCTAGCGTCTGATGCGCGGGAAGTTCATCTTGCCGATAATTTTCTTGGTGGCTGGCTGTGATCAGCAGGTCGAAAATGATCATGGCGAGCCCGCGAATTTGGCTCCGTCGATAGAATTGACCGGTCGTGTCGTGGATCAAGCCGATCTGCTGTCGGCTGAAACCGAAAAGGAATTGACGCGGGTGCTGGAGAATCTGGAGAAAACGTCCGGCCCCCAATTTGTGATAGCGTCCACCAAATCGTTAAATGGTCGAAAAATAGAAGACTATTCGATAGATTTGGCCCGTATATGGGCCATCGGCGACAAACATCGCGATGATGGAGTCCTGATGCTGGTCGCACCCAATGAACAGAAAGTCCGGATCGAAGTAGGTCGTGGGCTAGAAGCATCCCTGAGCGATTCATTTTGTTCCAAAGTCATTCGCGAAGACATGCTACCAGCCTTTTCAGCAGGAAAAATGGAGGCGGGCATTACCAATGGTGCTGCTA
>JAGPVK010000026.1 GCA_018067055.1 Sphingomonadales bacterium
GATCCCTTTTATTCCAACGGCTTTGTGCCAACGGTACAGCAGCTGGTGGATCGCATCCTGACTGGCGACTGAGTTTGGATATCCGGCTCGATGATCTGAGCTGCCAGCAGGTGCACAACCTGCTGGCCGCGCATCTCGCCGGGATGCAGAAAAACTCGCCGCCGGACAGCGTCTATGCGCTGGACATTTCAGGCTTGCTGGTGCCGAGCGTCTCGGTCTGGACCGCCTGGGACAGCGATGACCTGATGGGCATCGGCGCACTCAAGCAGCTTTCTTCGCGGGTTGGCGAGATCAAGTCTATGCGGACTGCGGCGCGGCATTTGCGCAAAGGCGTTGGCGTGGCGCTGCTCGATCATATTATCGCGAAGGCGCAGCAGCGCGGTTATCGGCGGCTGAGTCTGGAGACTGGCTCCGGTCCGGAATTTGATGCAGCGTTGAGCCTGTATCGCAAGCGCGGATTTGAAAATGGCGAACCGTTCGGTGGCTATATCGCGAGCGACTTCAACCAGTTTCTGCATCTGGAATTATAGCCGATATCCTGACCCTTGGAACGTAAACCCACTCCCGTGAGGGAGCGGGAATTTGTCGCTCAATCCAGATCCCACGCCCGTTCGCCATGGTTGGAAATGTCCAGACCATCGCGTTCGTCGTCCTCGCTGACCCGCATTGGCAGGATGAAGCTGATACCGAAGCCGAGAATAGCCGTGGCCACCGCCGACCAGATGGCGACCGCACCGACGCCGATCAGCTGGGCAACAAACTGGCTGCCAAAGGCCATATCCTCGGCATAGCCGGTGCCGCCAAAGCCGGAGCCGATGAACAGCGCAAGCAGCAGGCTGCCGAGCATCCCGCCGACACCGTGCACGGCGAACACATCGAGACTGTCGTCGATCTTGAAGCCGTTTTTCACCAGGCCAACCGCAAAGAAACAGACGATTGCAGCTGCTGCACCGATGATGATCGAAGCGCCGGGGCCAACATAGCCGGCCGCCGGAGTGATCGTTGCCAGTCCGGCAATCGCGCCAGTGGCAACACCGACAGCGGTCGGTTTGCCAACCTTGAATTTCTCGATCAATATCCAGACCAGAGCCGCCATCGAGGCCGCAATATGGGTGTTGATGATGGCTGACGATGCATCATCGGTTGCCGCCAGCGCGGAGCCGCCATTGAAACCGAACCAGCCGACCCAGAGCATCGCGGCTCCGGCAACGGTCAGGGCAGGGCTGTGCGGCAGCATCAGGGTTCTGGGCCAGCCCATGCGCTTGCCGAGCATGATCGCAACGACCAGCGCGGACACGCCAGCGGTGGTGTGAACGACGATGCCGCCGGCAAAATCGAGCACGCCGAGATTGCTGAGCCAACCGTCACCCCAGACCCAATGGGCTACTGGCGCATAGACCACCAGCGACCACAAGGCACAAAAGGCAACAACCCAGCCAAAGCGGGCCCTTTCGACCCAGGCGCCGATCATCAGCGCGGGGGTGATCACGGCAAAGGTCATCTGGAACATGGCAAAGGCGGATTCGGGTATCGCGGTGTCCTGACGAACATTGCCCAGATTGTTGAACATCCAGTTGAGGCCGTTGCCGAGAACACCATTGGTTACGCCGCCGAAAGCCAGCGTATAGCCGACGACCACCCAGAGCACTGAACAAATGCCAACCACTGCCATGCACTGGATCAGGACCGACAGGAAATTTTTGGAACGGACAAGCCCGCCATAGAAAAGTGCAAGGCCAGGCAGGGTCATCAGCAGGACCAGCGCGCTGGCGGTCAATATCCAGGAGGTATCGCCGCTATTGGCGACATCGGTGATGGCCGGGTCGATTGCCTGCTGGGCATGGATCGGGGAAACCGCCCAACCGGCTGCCAAAAGCAAGCCGATGGATTTGACTGAATATTTCATGACGTTCCCCGCAGCTATAATTTTATTATGCTCGCTCGCTTTTGCGAATCAGATTGCGCCGAATTTCTAGTCGAGACGGAGAGGGGACTCAACGGAAAGCTTAAACCCAGCCATCCAGTACCTGATCCGGCGGGCGATGACCATCCGCCCACACTCTGATATTGGTGATCACCCGTTCCCCGGACGCCTCGCGTCCTTCGAAGGTCGCGCTGCCCATATGTGGAAGCAGCACGGTATTCTTGAGGGTCAGAAAACGGGGATCGATGGCCGGTTCATTTTGATACACATCAAGTCCGGCGCCGCCGATTTTTCCGTTTTGCAACGCATCGATCAAGGCATTCTCGTTGACCAGATCACCGCGCGCGGTGTTGATCAGATAAGCCGAGGGCTTCATCCTGCCGATTCTTTCGGCATTGATCATTTCATGAGTTTCCACCGTATGCGGACAATGCAGGGTGATGATATCGCACTCGCGGATCAGTTCGTCGAGATCGGCCACGAAACTGGCTCGAAGCGATTCTTCGACAGCCGGCGGCAACTGGCGGCGGTTGTGGTAGAAAATCGACAGGCCAAAGCCCGATGCCCGGCGAGCAACCGCCTGACCGATGCGGCCCATGCCGATGATGCCCAGCTTCTTTCCGCCGATACAATGGCCAAGCATGCCGGATGGTTTCCAGCCTTCCCATTGCCCGGTCCGCACCAGTTTTTCGCCATCGGAAAGACGGCGCGGAGCGGACAGGATCAGCGCCATGGTCATGTCCGCCGTATCTTCGGTAAAGACCCCCGGCGTATTGGTGACGAGGATTTTTCTGGCGCGTGCCGCCGCCAGATCGATATGATCGACGCCGGCCCCAAAGCTGGCGATCAGGCGCAGCCGTTCCGGTGCATTTTCGATCATTTCCGCATCAATATGATCGGTCACGGTGGGCACGAGCACGTCGCAATCCGCCATCGCCGCGATCAGGTCGTCGCGGGAAAAAGGTGTGTCTGCATAATTGGGTACCGCGTCAAACAGTTCGCACATCCGGTCCTGATTGGAATCGGCCAATTCGCGGGTGATGATGACGCGGGGTTTCGACGGGGCTGGTGAGTCTGGCATAGACCAATCGCTATGCCTGAATTTTGGGAGAGGTCAAGCAGGCGGCGCTTGAAGCGGACCTGGCTTTTCGTCTATATGTTATGCCATCGGGGAACGAGTAACCAATCATCATGCGTATTCTGGCTTTCATGTTTGTTGCGATTTCGGGTCTGTTCCTGTCTTCACCCGCTAGCGCGCAGCAAGAGCCGCCCTATTGGGCATCAATCGACGAACCCGAGGCGCGGATGCGCACTGGCCCCAGCACCGAATATCCGACCATGTGGATTTACGAGCGCGAGAAATTACCGGTGAAGGTGCTGGCCCGCTACAAGTCATGGCGCAAGGTCGAGGATCATGAAGGCACGCAGGGCTGGATGCATGCACGGCTACTCAGCGCATCCAGGACCGGTCTGGTGCTGGCGACCAGCGGAAAGCCGGTCGCCATGCGCGCATTTCCGAATGCTGGTGCCAAGGTCATCTGGCGCGCTGAAC
>JAGPVK010000027.1 GCA_018067055.1 Sphingomonadales bacterium
TAAGCCGCACTCGCGTCCATGAATGCGTGCCTGAAGGCATACCGTAGAAACACCATAACGGGGTTTGAAGTCTGCAAAGTCCGAACCATCCACGAGCCGCGCGGCCAACTCGCGAACTTCATAAGGTTTGCGATAACTGACCGGCACAATGCCTGCGATCTCGTCAGGATCATAAGACGGTTCTTTGAAGCCAGCGATGGACCGCCGCGCAAGAGACCGGTTCCAGCCAAGGCGGGACACCAGATCGCGTGCCATTTCTATACCATGGGCATCATCATCGGCCAGATACTCAACCAATCCCGTGGTTGACGCATGCATCTCTGCCCCCCCCAGCTCCGCATCTGTCGCGACCTCACCCGTGGCGGCACGCACCAGTGCGGCCCCCGCCAGTGCGGCCATGCCGTTTTTCCGTACACCGATTACATAATCCGATAGACCCGGCTGATAAGCGCCCCCCGCAGTTGACGGCCCATGCAGTACGGTAATCACCGGAATGCCCATCGCCGAGAGCTTAGCCAGCCCCTGAAACATTCCACCACCATGGGCCCATAACTCAACGGTATAATCCATTAGGTTGGCACCGGCACTTTCAACCAGATGGATGAACGGGAGCTTCTGACGTTGCGCGATTTTCAGACACCCCAAGGCCTTTTCGACCGATTTGGTGGTTACAGCCCCGGCATTAATGCCGCTATCGTCAACAAAAACCATCGACCGCACACCGCCGACAAAACCGATCCCGGTAATCATGGATGCCCCCGGCACTGAGGTTTCAGGGTCGGGATCATCAACCAGATAGCTCGCCAGATTGTAAATCTCCTGCCAAGGCATCCCCGGATCAAGCAGTTTCGCAAGGCGGTCGCGCGGGGTCAGCTGACCGCGCGCCTCAAACCGCTCGCGGCGTTGCTCTGATCGAATCCGTGCGCGATCTTCGATACCGCGCAGGCGATCCACCAAAGCCAGCATATCGGCACGGTTTTCATTAAAATCCGGTGATTTCGACGACAAACGGGATGCGTAAACAGTCATTTTAGCTCCTTGGCCATGCTTTCAGGGATGCACACCGGACAATCCAGCAACAGTTGAGAGAAGCCTTTGGCTTGCGGATCATTGCGCAAACTGGCAATGCCGCCACCAGCCAATGCATCATGCATCAGAAAGTTGATGGAATGGCTTCCGGGCAGCAGAAATTTTTCGATAGAACCTTTGACAACATGGCCGTAGCGGGACTGTAGCGTCACATCATCCAGCGCAGCCCATATATAAGGTAGATAATCCGGCTTCCGGGCTATGACGCCAACATTGGCCTTATCCCCTTTGTCGCCGGAACGAACCCAGGCAAGTTGTTCCAATGTGACGTCCATCTGGCCCGGTTCGGAAACGACAGGGGCAGCAGGGCGTTGCATAGAAGCGGTATTGAAAGGAGCCCCCGGGGCAATCGCGGCTGGTGCTTCGCGGCCATCAATATTGACGGTAACGTTGACGGTTTCTTTTGGGGCGACAAACGAAAACAGACGCACAACCGGAGAGGGCTTCCCCAAACCGGCACCAAAACCACACAGCCCGGGCGGACAAGCCAACGCAAGGCCGACCGCCTCTTTGAACATCGCCTGAGGCCCTTCAATCTGGGGATGGCTTACTGCAATTTTCAGAGTAACTTCGCGGGTATCTTCCCTCCGCGCATTTTCACCAAACTGACTTTCGATTCCGAGAATTTCGACATTGGTATCGCTAAACCCTTCAAGTTCGGCGCGATCCAAAGCGGCAGCCGCCCGTTTCAGTGTTGCCTGCGCAAACAAGCGCGCCTTTTGCGGCGCATCTGGACCATAATACCCAAACAGCTGGACACCGCGAAACCCGTCACGATAGGTCATGCTAACCTTGTAACCTTCGGGGGCAGTGCATCCGGTAGCGTTTGAGACCTGCACCCGATCCGATCCGACCTGTTTCAGGTGAACAGTTGAAAAATCGCAAATCACATCGGGGAGAAAATAGGCCCGAGGATCGCCGATTTCATACAGCATTTGCTCGCCGACAGTGCCGATATTAACAACCCCACCGGTGTCTTTGGGCTTCGTCACAACAAACGTACCATCGCTGGAAATCTCGGCGATCGGATAACCTATTTCCGCAATCCCTTCGGCTACATCCTTCCAATCGGTAAAATTTCCGCCGGTGGCCTGTGGCCCGCACTCCAATATATGACCCGCCAGCGCGCCCCCGGACAGCATATCATAGTCCTCAGGTGCCCACCCGAAGGCGTGAATGCACGCGCCCAATGTGACAGCACTGTCCACACAGCGGCCTGTGATGACGATGTCCGCGCCCTGCTGCAACGCCTGCGCTATCGGAAACGCGCCCAGATAGGCATTGGCGGAGGCAATTGTTTCGACTGCGGGGAACGAAGCGCCGGAAAACATTTCCGTCACTCCGCTTGCGGCATAGTCTTGCAGGCGGCCAGTAAGATCGTCGCCGGTCACAACAGCAACCTTCAGGGGCAGCCCGGCCTCTGCAATCATTGCACGCAATTTCTCCGCGCACGCCAGAGGATTTAAACCACCAGCATTAGAGACAATTTTGACGCCTTTACCGGCAATAGCGGAAAGATTAGGGCCGATGGCTGCGCTTAGAAAGTCGGGCGCATATCCCATTTCGGGATTGCGTGCTTTGGCCCGAGCGAGAATCGACATCGTGATTTCAGCAAGATAGTCGTATACGATTACGTCAACATCACACGTCAGAAGTTGCGCCGTCGCGTGCGGCGCTTCCCCCCAGAATCCGCTGGCCCCACCGACCTTGAGA
Organism: Sphingomonadales bacterium; assembly: GCA_018067055.1. Classification (GTDB taxonomy): domain Bacteria; phylum Pseudomonadota; class Alphaproteobacteria; order Sphingomonadales; family Sphingomonadaceae; genus Parasphingorhabdus. Next base: position 2,803 of record JAGPVK010000027.1, read on the forward strand.
ATTTTTGACATGACTTCCTGCCCCCCAGTAACAAACCGTATGGTCTGTTTTTAAGATCGTTGTATAAGAAACGCAATAGGAAATTAGGAGTGCCCCGTATGCCCGATCGAACACCTTCAAGCACCACATCAAATCGTCAGACACAGCGCAGTGAGGATACACGCCGCAAGGTCTGTGCTGCGGTGGTTATCTGCCTTGATGAAATGGGATATTCCGATACAAGCATCCAGCGTGTGCAGGAACGGGCCATGGTATCACGCGGTGCCTTAATGCATCAGTTCGCGACAAAAGAGGACTTGATGGCGGACACATTAGCGCACCTGCTTGCCCCAACACGCAGATTCAAAAGCCAGAAACGAACTCAAACCAATACGGTTGCAAGAGGGGTTTCGATGGAGGCCGATCTGCTAAGCTTGTGGTCCAAGATCGCCGACCGACCAGAAGGGCGCGCTACGGTAGAGATCTTGGTAGCCGCGCGGACAGACAGAAAACTGCGTGATAAAATCGAGCCCGACCTTAAGAAGTATAATGATGATATCAATCAGGACATTCTTCGTGTTTATCAAGCGATAAACGGCACTGACGAGGACGTAGTAGAAATCTGGTCGATATGTCGTGTATTCTTACGGGCCTTACACATTCAGGAACGGTTTAATTCCGATCCAGAAATGGCACAAATGATGATAATACGTCTGGCTAAATTAGTAGCGCCCCATATGCGCGCCCGTACACCAGAAGCTAAGTAGGTGGTGCTGTTCCCTGTTCGCACCTAGATGTTAGATTCCACGGTTTGATGGTGCGGTAATCCCCGCATTTTTAATGGGGCTCAGCCGTAGAATTCACGCGGCTGTTTTTAGTCTCATTGCGAGCGTCATACTGAATTGATGCGGTGGATGCCTCCACCCAACGGCATCGAATGTGCCAAAGTGGTTTCATATGAACCAAAGAGAGGGAGGCATCCATGTCAGAAATTAGCATATTGGCGATTGATTTAGCCAAGAACAGTTTTCAGGTTTGCGCGGTAAGGGGTGACCGGACTATCGTTTCCAACCGTGCAGTGTCTCGGCCGCGACTCATTCGCCTGGCGCAGTTCACGGTTCTCTCGCGCCAGAGTCTTGATGCGATCACGTTCCTCGGTCGTGACACCGCCGCGCATGCCACTGTCTTTCTCGGCCTGCTTGACCCATCCACTCAAGGTCTGGGGAATACAGCCAATCTTGGGTGTAATGGCCGCGATCGCGCCCGCCTGCGTCTCATAGGAGCCTTGATGCTCAAACACCATACGGACCGCGCGGGCGCGGACCTCAGGCGAGTAGCGATTTGCCATTTTGTTTTTTGTCATAACCATTATCCTTACTTAAGTTGATGGCCTCCGACAGACCCGGGGCGATTCAATTACCCCATGTTCTGCGACCCCTCCAGCCCCTCTCGGGACATCGCTACGCGATACCTTGCTGGGCAAGGCATGGCAGAACGGCACAGTCTCGAGAATACAAACCGCCGCCTTCGAAGGTGGCTGCCCCGCAAACGCGACATCCGGCAATGCACAGATCACGATATGAAGGTGATCTGTGATCGCCTCAACAACACGCCGTGTAAGTGTCTTGGATGGAAGACGCCAGCCGAGGTCTTCCGCAAAAAAAATGTTGGAGAAAAGGCGATGACGCCCCTACCCTGAGCTCGACAAGAGGCACGGTTCAGGTATCGCTCACAGTACTTTCGCCACAATTTATTTTGCGTAAGACGTTGCTGCGCCAGTCCAGACGTTCCTACTTCCTTCTCAGGGTCAGGAATGTTTCCGCGCTTCACAATAACCGAACGATAGAAAGCATGACAACATGA
>JAGPVK010000040.1 GCA_018067055.1 Sphingomonadales bacterium
AAGCAGACAAAAAAATGGCCAGGACTCAATGCCTGGCCATTTTTTTGATTTTGATCAGATGCCGTTATTTTTCGGACGGCATTTTCACGTCCACCTCAGGAACGTCGACCGTAACTTCCTTGGTACCGACTTCCACATCGGCCGTTTCCACGTCGACCTCTGGCAGCTTGCCGGCATCGCCGGAAACGTCAACATCTACGGACGGCAATTCGCCCTCGTCTTTAACATTGGCTTCACAGGCGGAAAGCGCCAGGCCAGCAGTCAATACGGCCGCAATTGCAATTTTTTTCATTATGAACTCCCTTCATTGGTTCGATAGTAGAAACGCCAAGATCCATATCGGGTTCCCGTGAATCGAAAATTTTTATTCCCGGCCAAGCCGCATGCGGAACGCATCGAGATGAAAATAGCTGGGATCAAATTGACTCATTTCGGCAAGTCGGGTTTCGTCCTTGAACAGGATCCATCCATTGTCACGTTCGAGCAAGCCATCCCTTTCCAGCTGGCGAAGCACCCGGTTGGTATGAATCGGAGTCAAGCCAAGCGCATCGGCGATTACGGTTTGCGTCAATGGCACACGAAAGCCGTCATCGGTACCGGCACCCGTGATCAGCACCCTACGATAGAGCTCAAGCAGAAAATGCCCGATCCTTTCCCGGGCAGACTGCGTGCCGTTGCGAACGATCTGTTCACGCAAAAACGCTTCTTCCTGAACCTGCATCCACCAGAAGGCGAGAGTCAGCTTACCGGATTCGGTCAACAGACGCCGGAATTCGGAAGGTCTGACCGACAAGCCGGTCAGGCTCGTGACGGTTTTTACCGAATGATCCGCTTCGGCAGCGACCAAAACCTGCAGATCGAACATGTCTCCCGGCAGGAGCACGTTTAATACCTGTCGCCGGCCATCCTCGAGCGTCTTGTAACGGATCGCCCAGCCTTGCTTGACGATCAGCACGCTATCCATTTCCTGGCCCGCGTCGACCAATTCGGTGTTTTTTTCGTAATGCTGTTCCCGCCCATCAATCTGCATGATGACCTGCTGGTCAACATCATCGAGATCGGCATAGAAGGATATCCGCCGGAGCAAGGCTTTTTGCGCCACTAGCTGTATCCCTTGTCGTCAGGAGCAGGGAAGGTGATTGTACATTGCAGGCCGTCCGCCGCCCAATCCCTGTCAATTTCGCCGCGCAAATTGCGCGTAATGCTATGATCGATGAGCGAGGATCCGAAGCCGGACAGGGAAGGCGCAGAAACTGCTTTGGCCCCGCCGCTTTCCGACCAGCTCAATTTGACCATATCTGGCCCCTCCTCAACAGCAACAATTGTCCACTTGATCTTGACGAGTCCTTTGTCCGAGGTCAACGCGCCATATTTGGCGGCATTGGTTGCCAGTTCATTGAGAACCAGCGAAATCGACACCATGGCATTTTCAGCGAGAATGATATCCGGTCCGGACCAGCGCACCTTCGGATAGGTCTTGCACAGATCCTTGACCAGCGCGGCAAATGATCCCGTAACGAAATTTGTGTCGAGCAGGATTTGCTGCGCCCGGTTGAGCGCGCTGAGGCGATTATGGATCCTCTCGATATAATCATCAATCGAGGTTGCAGAATTTTTGGTCAACGTCATGATCGATTGTAGCGTCGCAAAAAGATTGCGCAGACGATGGTGGAGTTCGCGGGTGTGCAACTTGAGCTGCTCCTGCTGATCCACGGAATTGGTGATATCCTTGTTGATACCGGTCAGCGTCGGTCGCCCATTTGCTTCCAGATAGTCGCCCTATCCTTCCAACCACCGGACTTCCCCCGATGGCAAGACGATACGGAAGCGTGCCTCGAACTTTTCCCCCTCGCCCGCCGCCGCGCTCATTGCAACGCGAACCGAGTCCCGATCTTCGGAATGGACCCGGCCCAAAGCGCTTTCCACCTCAAAAACCGATTCGCCCGCATCCTCCCCCCATATTTTCATATAGGCGCCGCCCCATTCGATCAGGCCTGTTTCCAAATCGATCCGAAAGCTGGCAATGTCGCTGAGCGCCAAAGTGAGATCAAGATTTGAACGAGCAATGGCAGCATTTTTCTGCGCCTGTTCTCGCAGCCCGATCTCGCGGCTGAGCTCCATTTCGCTCATCGCGATATCGGCCATGCTGTTCAACTGATTCATCTGGTTTTTCGTTGTCCGAAAGCGCGGTACTGTATCGGCAATCCACAGCGCCCCCAGCACTTTGCCATTGGGAGCAATCAGCGGTGAACCAGCATAAAAGCGGATAGCAGGATCACCATTCACCAGAGGATTGTCAACGAAGCGCGGATCGATTGAGGCATCCTCAACCACCATCGGTTCGCCGCTTTCCATCATTTGCGAGCAGATCGAGACATCCCGGTCGATCTGTGTTTCGGTAAAACCTACCGCAGATTTGAACCATTCCTTATCTTCGCCAACCAGGGAAATTGAAGCCAGGGGCGCAGAGAAAATATCGGCCACCAATTGTGTGATCCGGTAAAATGCGCTTTCCGGGGCATTGTCGACCACCTTGTAGCTGTTCAAGGTCGCCAACCGGTCGGCTTCTCGCTTCAGCTCCGTTTGTCTGGTCATTCGTTTACCCGCATGCATGCCTGATCCCTTTTTCCCGAACGCTTAGGCTGTCGAATGGTGAACGATTAACTCGCAATCTTGTTGCATGCGATCGGAAGCATAAGCGGAAACGGCGCGTCGTTTATAAAGAATTCCGAAAGGAATGAAAACTTACGGAGACTTTGGCATGAATTGTGACGATCGTTAAGAACTATATGAAATGATTGAAGATATATGGGGACCTTCGGCGAAAGCCTGACTGCAATGGGACAAAGATAATCCACAGATCGCGGCAATTTGCTTCAAGCCGCAGAATGCGGAATATTGGTCATCTCCATCATCGTTGCCGGTCCAGATCCGGGAATTGGCGAAAGCCAATAGCACTGACCAGCAATCCGTGTGGACGAAAATAGAACCACCTCGATGTCCTGGGCATCAATCTGGATAGCGCATTGGCGTCAAATAAAAAAGGCAGGGAACATTGTCCCCCGCCCGTTCATTCCAATATGTCAGACTGCTTAGCGACGCGCCATCAGAGCGCCGACGATCAGTCCCAGTCCCGCCGTTGCGGCAATACTCACGATCGGATTATCCTTGATCGTTGACTGTGCTTTCTTCCGGCCCTTCGTGCCGGCTTCGACCGCATTGGCGCGCGCAGCATCAAATTTGGTTTTCGCGTTGGCGCGTAGTTCCAGCGCATTGGCTTGCGCGTCGGCCTTGACGGATTTGGTCAAGGTTGCCAAATCGTCCTTCAGCGTCTGCAGATCCGATTTTACCGCGCCCATTTCTTCCGAATAATTGCCTGTCATTTCATTTTCTCCATAATATGTTCAATAGAGTCTACCACCGACAGCCTATTTGGTTCCGGTTATAACGCGATATCCAAAGATTTGATCTAAAGTTGCGTGGACGATAATTTATGGAACCCTTTTCTATTTGATGCGTTTGGAGCCAATCACGGAGATACATATATGTCACTAGCTGAAAGCCTGAAACCACATCTTCCTTATCTTCGACGCTATGCCAGAGCGCTGACTGGCAGCCAGAAAAGCGGCGACGCTTTTGTCAAAGCAACCCTTGAAGCGATCATCGCCGATCCCGAGACGATGTCGGACGGTGAAAATGTACGGGTTCAACTATACCGGATTTTTGCCGGCATTTGGGAAAGCGCGCACGTCGGGGTTGAAGACGATCCGGATGACAATACCGCACAGAGCCATTTGAATGCGATCCCCCCGATCAGCCGGCAAGTTTTGCTGCTGACTGCGCTGGAAGGTTTTTCGGTGAGCGAAGTTGCGAAAATCGCGGATGTCGGCGAAAATTCGATCAATGATTTGCTGGAAGATGCTATTTCGGAAATCGACAAGGAAATCAGGTCAGATGTCCTGATTATCGAGGACGAAGTGCTGATCTCGATGGAATTGCAACAGATTGTTTCCGGACTGGGGCACAATGTTTGTGGAACCGCGACGACCCACAAGGCCGCTCTGGATGCAGTCGCAAAATCCAAGCCAAGTCTGGTGCTCGCGGATATTCAGCTGGCCGACGGCAGTTCCGGCATTGATGCCGTGAAGGACATTTTGGAACAGATCTCGGTTCCGATAATCTTCATCACTGCATTTCCCGAGCGGCTGCTCACCGGAGAGCGCCCCGAACCGACTTTCCTGATTACCAAACCGTTCCAGCCCAATGCCATTCGCGCAGCGATCAGCCAGGCATTATTCTTCTCGACGAAAGCGCAAAACGCGCAAGGCTAATGGCCAATCCGAGCGAACGCGACGAAGCGCGCCAGGCCGGTTCCCTGCATAGGGACCGGTCTGGCGCTGTCACTGCGGCAAGCGCGTGTGTCGAACGATATTGATGTGATGATGACGTGAGTGGCTAGACTGCTGTTCGGACTGCCTGCAGCAGCACTAAGACGCAATTTTCTCTACAGCACCGATGATATTTTCGAGCGCTGTGGTGGTCAGATTTCCATGACCGTCGGAAGCAGCGGTGAAACGTCCTTCTTCCAGAATGACTTCCAAAGCCTTTCGCGCACGCGATACTCGGCTTTTCATTGTACCAACGGCGCAATTCGCTATTTCTGCGGCTTCCTCATAAGAATAGCCCCCAGCGCCGACCAAGATGATTGCCTCTCTCTGGTCATCTGACAATTCCATCAGTCCCCGCTGCAAATCAGCCAGATGCAATGGATCCTGTTGAGGCGCTGGTGCTGACAAAATCCGTTCTGCCACGAGTTCATCATAATTGGCGCTGAATTTCTTGCGGCGCATGCTCGAGAAAAAGGTGTTGCGCAGAATGACAAATGTCCACGCACGCATCGAGGTTCCGGCAATGAAGCGATCCCTGGCAGCCCATGCTTTCAATAAAGTGTCCTGAACCAGATCATCGGCCACGTCGCGGTCGCCCGACAGGCTCCGTCCAAAAGCGCGCAAATGCGGAATCGCTTCCGTCAATTCCTGCTTGAACTGCGAAGGCGGTAAGGCCCGAGGCTTATTCATGTACGTCCGGCTGGCTCGAGTCCGCATCATCGTCGTCTTCCAACTGATCCAGGAGCGCCAGAATGTCATCCGGTAGCGGCTCTTCAAGAACGTTCAAATACATGTTCTTGAGTCCCAGGCCTAATCTCTGCTGCATGTCGTCCTTGCTTTTCACGGGCATGTCCTTTGACTGCTGTCCTTCTTCATTGGACTCCGATGGATCGGTTTGATTTTTATCTTGGCTCGCCAAACCATGCCTCGTTTTCTGGTTGCTTGAAGACAGAACACTCGATGTCCTTAAAGGTTGCATATAAATTTTCGAGAGAAATGTCCAATGGCCCGGAACAATCTCAATGAGCATGCGTTAACGCCATGAACGAAAAATTTTGCAACGGAGAATTTTGCAATGACCGATAGCGCAGAGAAAAAATCGAACCTTAAGATGGAAGGCGAAGGGAGCCGGGAAGGCTCGCGCCGTTTTCAGGACGCGCAGCATGAATTTGCCGAAACCGGCGATGTGGAAGGCAAGGCAAAGGAAGCCGCCAAAGCCCTGGAAGGCGACGAAGCGGCAGAACTGGAAAAAGCCAGAAAAGCATCGGCAGACGGCGAGACCGCTGCCTGAAGCCAGCAAAGTTTCACAATATGGATAGCAAGGGGATTGGTGTCACCACCATATCCCCTTGTTCATTTGTGAAGCTTACCGGCCAGGTGTTTTCGCACCGAGAGATCCGAAACTCTGGAACAGGGTTCTGGTCGCGTCGGTGACCGCATCCCCGGCTAGCAATTGATCGAGACCCGCCTGCGCCCATTCTGACTGCGCTGGCAGCAACGGACCGAACATCCGCCACTGCGAAAATTGCGGGCTGGAAATTTCACCATGACTGACAACCGTCATGCCGCTGTGGCGGTCGTCCCGCTCGATGCGATTCAGGCACTCGTTGGCCGATGCCCGATCACCTTCGATACACTGGATGAAATTGAACCCGTTAAACAGAATCAGCCCGGTAATACCGCAGCGCGCGTTGTTACGCTGCGCAGATATCTGAATCGCCAGCAGATCTTCCTCTGCCAGGCCAGGCCTGGCGGTACTCACATAAATGAGGGAGGTGATCAATCGGTTGGGCACATTTGACTTTCTCTTGGCGGCGGTTTCCGTAGCCCAACCTTTTATGAGATCGCCGATTACTCGATTTGATAATATATTGCTCTAACATAGATTAACGCGATTGGTGGTCATTCGACCGGCTGTTGATCGTCAAGCAAATCGGACGAACCATCTCCTGATCGTTCGGAATCCACCAATTTCTCTACATGGTCCTCCGGGGATACGTCCAAGGCCTCCTTGTTTTCCGCATTCCTGGATTTCTCGCTAGGCTTGTCACCTGTGCGGTCCTGACTCAAATTCGCAAGCAATTGCGGTGGGCCATCATCAAAACGCAAACGATATATTGGCTCAGGCAAGGCAAAGCCGGACTTCTCCAGAGCATTTTTGGTAATCCGGATCGCCGCCCCCCGTGCCTTGTTGAAATCACTTTTGCGCTGGTCGATCCATCCGTGAAAGGTGATCAGGATATTGGAGTCGCCAACTTCTCTTATTTCTGCGGTGGCTTCCGGATCATTCAGAACGAAATCCTGACCGTTGATTGCCTGCAACCCGACTTCAATGGCAGCGGCCGGATCATCCTCCGCATCCACGCCCAATTCAAAACTGAACCGGCGCTGGGGATTACGGGAATAGTTTAATATTTCCGCCTTGAACACGGTCGCATTGGGAATGCGCAAATGGTTGCCGTCCAGCGTCATCAAGATCGTGGCTCGGGACGTCAACCGAACGACGCGGCCCTCCTGCTCGCCAATCAGCACATGATCATTGGCGCGAAACGGCTGGCGAATACTCAGCATGATACTCGACATGTAATTGTCGACCGTATCGCGCAGGGCAAAACCCACCGCCAGTCCGATCACGCCGGCACCGCCCAGCACGGCTCCGATCAAGGCGGTCGCGTTGAGAATGTCCAGGCCGATAAAGATACCGATAAAGATGAACATGACGCGGACGAAACCCGCGATCAGTTCGGCCAGAAATATATTGGGAGTCACACGCTCCCAGAAACCCATGCGCGAGGCGATAAAATGGCCGAAGAGCCCGACCGTTATCGCGACCGCAAAGGCGATTCCGAGCAGCGGCAGCGCCGAGAGCAAATTCTGAAAACTTGCTCCCAATTTATCGACCACCGGCTCGACATTGCTGCCGACCGACAGATCGCGTTCAAATTGCGTTTCTACCGTCACAACACCGGATACGCGTCGCGCAATGGCTTCGGCACGGTCGGCCGAAGCATTGTCGGCGACGGATCCTGACAAGCGTACAACGCCAGCATCAACAGCGACCGCCACAGTCTCCAATCCATCAATTTCCCGAAAAATTCCGCGCAATCGTTCGGAAATGGCAATATCTTCCCGGCCCGTCGCTGCCGG
>JAGPVK010000045.1 GCA_018067055.1 Sphingomonadales bacterium
CGGAGGGCCGATGATCACGACAATCTCGCCCTTCGGCTTTTCGGAACCATAGCGCTCGGCCAGTTCGCTCAGGGAACCGGCCACGCTTTCTTCAAATCGCTTGGTGATTTCGCGCACGACCGCCGCCTTGCGGTCGCCCAATATGGCCAGTGCATCGGTCAGCATCGCGCCCAGTCGCGAGCCGTTTTCATAAAAGATCAGGCTGGCGTTGAGTGTCTTCAGCGCGGCCAGCGATTCGCTCCGGGCCTTGGTCTTGCTCGGCAGGAAGCCTTCAAACAGAAACCGGTCGCTGGGCAGGCCGGACAGGGTCAGGGCGGCGATGGCGGCGCTGGGGCCGGGAATCGTCGTGACATAGAGGCCGGCCGCCTGCGCGTCGCGGACCAGCTTGTAACCGGGATCGGAGATCAGCGGCGTGCCGGCATCGCTGACCAGTGCGACAATTTTGCATCGAATGGCATCCAAAATGAACGCCCGGTCCGCCGCCGACTTGTGATCGTTATACACCACCATCTTCGACTTTTTACCGATGTGATTCAGAAGCTTGCCGGTGACTCTTGTGTCTTCCACCAAGATGATATCGGCAGCGGCGAGGGTCTCCTCGGCGCGGCGCGACAAATCTCCAAGGTTGCCGATCGGGGTGGCACCGATATAGAGACCGGATTGGGCAGGAGTGGACATATGACGGTCATGGCAGACAAGGTGCATCTAGGACAAGATCAAAGCAGACGGCGCGGCATTTTGAAATGGGCGGGCGCATCCGCACTGGTCTTCCTTGCCGGCTGTTCAACGGTTGTTCCGCGCGGTGCAGAAGCACCGCCCGTCGCTACCCCGACACCACCGCCGGTAACCTCCGGACTGCCCCAGGATCAGACACATCATCGCATCGCCTTGCTGGTGCCGCTGTCCGGCAAGAATGCCGGAATCGGTGAGTCGCTCGCCAATGCCACAACGATGGCGCTGCTCGATACCAAGGCGGACAATATCCGCATGACCAGCTATGACACGGCCAAGGGCGTGACCGTAGCCGCGCAAAATGCGATCCGCGATGGCAACAAGCTGATCATCGGTCCGCTGCTCAGCGACAATGTCGTGGAAACCGCCAATGTTGCCCGCTCAGCAGGCGTGCCGATCCTGAGCTTTTCCAACGACAGCGGTGTCGCCGGCAATAATATCTATATCTTGGGCCATATCCCGGCACAGTCGATCAGCCGGGTTGTTGACTATGCGCGTGCCAAGGGCATGAAACGCTTTGCCGCGCTGGTGCCCAATGGTGTCTACGGACAGCGCGCATCCTCGACCATGTTGCGCCATGTCAAGGACGTCGGCGGCACCATGGTGGCGATCCAGACGTTCAACCGCGATTCCCAGTCAATCGAGGGCGCGACCAAGAAACTCGCGCAAAATGGTGATTTTGATGCGGTGCTGCTGGCCGACAATGGCGACATGGCGATCAAGGCTGCGCCTTATATTCGCAAGAATGCCAGCGCCACGGCGAAAATACTGGGCACCGATCTGTGGAACACGAGCAGCAATCTCGCCGGTGCCCCGGCGATGCACGGCGCCTGGTTCGCCAGCGTTTCCGATAGCCTGTACAAGCAATATGCCGACCGCTATCGCGCGCGCTACGGCAAGGCCCCGTTCCGGCTGTCCAGCCTCGGTTATGATTCGGTGCTGCTGACGGTCAAGGTCGCCCGCAACTGGAAAGTGGGTTCACCGTTTCCGATCAATCAGCTGACCGACAAGGGCGGCTTCATCGGACTGGACGGCGTTTTCCGGTTCAAGGCCGACGGCGTTTCGGAGCGGGCGCTCGAGGTGCAGGAAATCCGCAACGGCAGCTTTGCCGTGATCGATCCGGCACCGAAGGGGTTTTAACCGCGGGGCTCCGCACTTGGTGCGGAGCCCCGGCCTCACGCGAGCGAATTGTCGGCAAAGCTCCGCATCAAGTGCGGAGCAGGATACTAGCCGATATTCTGGCCCGTATCTTTCCAGTCCTTCAGGAAGCCTTCAAGTCCCTTGTCGGTCAGCACATGCTTGAACAGGTTGCGGATGACGTTCGGTGGCATGGTGCCGACATCGGCGCCGATCCGGGCGGATTCCAGCACGTGGATCGGATGGCGGATCGAGGCGACGAGAATTTCGGTGTCGAAGGCATAATTGTCATAGATCAACCGGATATCCTCAATCAGCGTCATGCCATCGAGACCATTGTCATCATGCCGTCCGACAAAGGGAGAGATGAAGCTTGCGCCGGCCTTGGCGGCGAGCAGCGCCTGATTGGCGGAAAAGCACAAGGTGACGTTGACCATCGTGCCTTCGCTGGTCAGCGCCTTGCAGGTTTTCAGGCCGTCGATGGTCAGCGGCACCTTGATGCAGACATTGTCGGCGATCTTGCGCAGCACTTCTGCTTCTTTCATCATCGTTGCGTGATCGAGCGCGATGACTTCGGCAGACACCGGACCATCGGTCAGGCCGCAGATTTCCCTGGTCACTTCCATGATGTCGCGACCCGATTTCTTGATCAGCGACGGATTGGTGGTGACGCCGTCGACCATGCCGGTTGCAGCGAGGTCAGCTATTTCCGCAGTATCGGCGGTATCAACGAAGAATTTCATATGGTGCGAATCCAGTTTTCTGATTAGGTGACTGCTTTCTATCGCCATAAGGGTCGGCAATGCCAGTGCTTCGTAAACTTATTGCTGCATCGGCAGTTTCAATTGTCGCACAAGGCGTCGCTTTTGATCCGGCCAGCGCGCGCGATGACGAAGCGCAGCTCTGGATATTGCCCACCGCCAAAATTCCTCTGAATCCAGACATATCTGCCATTGCCGAGGGCGCCATACGCTATAGTGAAAGCGCCGACGGGCTCGCGCAGATTTTCGCGCGCGCTTCGGTGCAGACAAAATTTTCAGACAATATGTCCTTCGCTCTGGGATATGGCCATTTTCAAAACTATCAGGCGCATCGCCGCTCGGGTACCGAAGAACGCCCCTTTCAGCAATTGAACTGGGCGATGGGAAAGGCTCTGGGCGGCGAGTGGAGCAGTCGTACCCGACTGGAAGAGAGGATATTCAGCGGATATCGCCAGATCGATGTCCGCTTGCGCGAACAGATCGGATTTCGCGGGGCGGCCATTGGACACAGCAGCATCAGACCGGATTTCAGCGGCGAAATATTGTTCAACCTGAACCAGACAGCCGGCGGCCAGGCTGCCGGGATCAATTCTATCCGCGGCAAGGCCGGCCTGTCTGCGCCGATCGCCGAGCATCTGGATCTTTCTCTCGCCTATTTGGGGCTTTACGTTCCCCGTGCCGGTGAAGACCGGTTGCTGCATGTGGCGCTAACCGGGATGACCTACCACTTCTGAAGCCATGGTTCAGAACGCCTTGCGAGCACCGAGCACGGCAATCAGCAAGGGATCGTTGGTTGCCCGCGGATTGGCCCGGATCGCTTCTTCCTGCGCGCCGATCGATCGATAGATGGCGTCGCCGACCTTGTTGGTCACGTCGCGGCTGATATTCGCGAAATCCACGTTGGTGGCCTGTGCCAGCACAAGATTGATGATTTCATTGTCGAACAGTTTCAGGCCGCTGCCGATACCCGGCAACATCCGCTCGACCAATGTGTTGCCCAACTGGCCCTGCAGCAGGCTGGTCGCCGCCCGCGGCCCGCCATTGATAATCGCTGCCGCGTCACTGATGCTCATGTTGCGGATCGTTTCGGCGACGATCGGCGCGGCAACTTCCGCGCCTTTTTCCGCCGCGCGATTGACCTGTTTCAGCAAACGATCCTGAATCGGCCGGGAGCGCAGCAAGGCGGTTGCGACGCTCGTCACCCGCGATCCACCCAGCGAATCCGGCACAGATATGCGAGCGACCTGGCTGTCAAAGAAACCATTTGGCTGCATCAATTCGGCAAAGGCATTCTGCGACGACACGGTCAGCAGCCGTTTGACCGCTTCCGTAAGGCTCAGGCCCGGCAGGCTCGAACACCCCGGCAGCGCCAGCAATCCGGCAGCAGCGCCAAGGCCCAAAACCGATCTGCGATGATAGATCATTAACTCTCTCCCGTTTTCGCCAAAGCACCAATGACGAATGATGATTCCCGACCTATAGCATGGATATGAATCGCGTTCGTGTACTCCTGCTTAACGCCGCCCTCGGTCCGCTCGATTACCGGGTTCCCGATGGTATGCGAGTCGAACCGGGCTCGATCGTGATCGCACCGCTTGGTCCGCGAAAATTGCCAGGGGTGGTGTGGGAAGCCGAAAGCTTTCCCGTTGAGGAAATTGATCCGAAGAAATTGCGTCCGTTGCTCGAGCTTCGCGATGTACCGCCCCTGCGCGCGCCGCTGCGGCGACTGATAGAGTGGACAGCGGATTATTATTTTGCGTCGCCGGCAGCGGTTTTGCGGATGGTCCTGTCGAGCGGCGCCGCCTTTGCCGACAATCGGCCTATCAGCGAATATCGGTTGAACGACACGGTTCCGGAACGCATGACTCCGCAACGCCAGCAGGCGCTCGAAAAGCTTGTCGGTGTGCAAGGCACGATCAGCGAACTGGCGTTCAAAGCCGGCGTGTCGATCGCGGTTATCCGGGGGCTCGAAAAGCTCGGTGTGTTTGATCGGGAAGACGTGTCGCCTTTCGCCGTTACCGCCACCCCCTCGCCCGATTTCGGTGCGGTTGATCTCAGCGATGACCAGAAAAAGGTCAGCAATATCCTGATCAAGGCGGTCCGCGCGTCCCGGTTCAAACCGTTTCTGCTCGACGGTGTGACCGGCTCGGGCAAGACCGAGGTCTATTTCGAGGCGATTGCCGAAGCCTTGCGGCAGGACAAACAGGTGCTGGTGCTGCTGCCCGAGATCGCGCTGACCGAACCATTTCTCGACCGCTTTCACGCGCGGTTCGGCGCCGAACCATTGGCCTGGCACAGCGGCATGAAACAGTCGGAACGCAAGAAGAACTGGCGGGCGCTGGCGGAAGGCACCGCGAAGGTGATTGTCGGTGCCCGCTCCGCGCTGTTCCTGCCTTATGCCAATCTCGGTCTGATCATCGTCGACGAGGCGCACGAAACCAGTTTCAAGCAGGAAGACGGCGTGCGCTATCATGCCCGCGATGTCGCGGTGATGCGCGGGCTATATGAGCAAATTCCGGTGATCCTGGCTTCGGCGACACCGGCGATCGAGAGCCAGCATCAGGTTGAGCAGGGCAATTATGAACTGCTCGAACTGCCTGCGCGTTTTGGCGGAGCGACGATGCCGGATATCAAGGCGCTGGATCTGACGCAGGATGTGCCGCCGCGCGGCAACTGGCTGGCCCCGACGCTGGTCAACGCGCTGGAGGAAAATCTTGACCGGGGCGAGCAATCGCTGCTGTTCCTCAACCGAAGAGGCTTTGCGCCCTTGACGCTGTGCCGGACCTGCGGCCACCGGATCGATTGCCCCAATTGCACGGCCTGGATGGTCGAACATCGCCTGACCCGCCGCCTCGCCTGCCATCATTGCGGCCATGTCATGCCGATCCCGGAGAAGTGTCCGGAATGCGGCGACGAGGACAGTCTGGTGGCCTGCGGACCGGGAGTCGAGAGGATTTGTGACGAGGTCAAAATGCTGTTTCCGCAGGCCCGGACGGCGATTGTCACCTCCGACACGATCTGGTCGCCGCAGAAGGCCGCCGATTTTGTCCATCAGATGGAGGCTGGCGCGATTGATATTGTCGTCGGCACGCAACTGGTGACCAAAGGCTATCATTTTCCCAATCTGACTCTGGTCGGCGTGGTCGATGCGGATATCGGGCTGGAAGGCGGCGATCTGCGCGCCGCCGAACGGAGCTTTCAACAGATTGCCCAGGTTGCGGGGCGCGCCGGACGCGCCGAAAAACCCGGGCGGGTCTACGTCCAGACCCGGATGCCCAATGCCCCGGTGATTCAGGCCCTGATCGAGAATGACCGGGAAGGTTTTTACGCCGCCGAAATTGAAGCGCGACGGCAGGCGCTGGCACCACCATTCGCCCGCTGGGCGGCGATTATCGTGTCGTCGGAAGATAATAAGGAAGCGATGGAGACCGCGCGACTGATCGGTCAGACCGCGCCAAAACTCGACGGATTTTCGGTTTACGGCCCGGCCCCTGCCCCGCTGGCGATGCTGCGCGGACGGCACCGGCACCGTTTGCTGGTCCATGCCCTGCGCTCGGTCGACCTGCAGAATATCATGCGCGACTGGCTGCGACAGCTGGAATGGCCGCGCGCGGTAAGGGTCGGGGTCGATGTCGACCCGTATAGTTTCGTTTGACGGCATGTGCTCTGCACTTGATGTGGAGCCCGGGGTTGGTTAGCGCTCCTAATACACAGGGCTCCGCATCAGGTGCGGAGCACGAACAAATGAAAGCTGTCCCATGAACCGCATCCTTGCGATACTATGTCTTCTTTCCGCGATCCTGCTGACCGGCCCTGCCCAGGCCGATCCGACCGACATCAGCGCCGCGAGCCGATCGGTTGTGCGCGTGGTGCTGGCGGCGAAAGATGGCAACAAGGTTGCCTTCGTCGGCCACGGCAGCGGCTTCGTGGTGGCACCGGACAAGATCCTGACCAACGCCCATGTCGTCGAGATCGCGCGGCAGGAATCGTCGGTCGTCATCGGCATCATCCCGTCACAGGGCGGGACCAGCTATGGCGGACGGATTATCGCTTATTCGCCCAGCAATGATCTGGCGCTTATTCAGGTCCTGGATGGCGGACGTTTACCGCCGATGACGATTTTTGGCGGTCCGGTTGACGATGGTGCAGACGTCGTCGCGATCGGCTATCCCGGTTCTGTCGACCGGGCACAGGGACTTGATCTGGATGACCTGATCAACCCGATGTCACCGGTCAAGACCACGGGCACGGTTTCTGGCGGTCGCACGACCAAACAATTTGATACGTTGCTGCACACGGCGCCGATCGCATCGGGCAATAGCGGCGGGCCGCTGATCGACAATTGTGGGCGGGTTTTGGGCGCGAACAGTTTCGGTTCGATCAGCGATGGCAATGATGCGGAATTTGGCTTTGCGGTGTCGGCCAGGGAGATATTGAACTTTCTGCGCAAGGAAGGCGTAACCGTCGGAGTGACGGCGACACCGTGCCGTTCCGCCGCGGAGATCAGCGAGCAGGAGCGGCTCCGGGAAACCGCTGCCCGCGCGCAGGTAGCAGCGGCGAAGGCAGCAGAAGCCGAAAAGCGCGATCGCGCCGAGTCCAAGTTGCGGACCAGCCTTTCACAAGATATTATCGCCGAACGCGAAAACCGGATGGCGATTGCCGCGCTGATGCTGGCGCTGGCGCTGCTGGCGGCTGGCGGGGCAACTGTCTTTCTGGTTCAGGGCAAGCGCAACTCGGGCATCGGTGCAGTAGGCGGGGCGGCAGTCCTCTTGCTCGGCGCGGTGATCATCTTCCTCTCGCGACCCGGTTTCAGCGAGATTGATGACCGTGTTGCCGCAGCGATGACGGACAAGGCGGGAGACAATATCCCGCAACAGACAAGTGCGTCCGCTTCGGGAAATTATCGATGCACGATCAACCCGCAGCGCAGCCGGATCACCGTGTCACAACAGGATGAACTGCTGCTCGACTGGGCCGACGGTGGCTGCGTCAACGGTCGCACCCAATATGGCCGCGACGGCGCCAAATGGTCGCGGATATTTGTCCCCAATCAGGAACAGACGGTCACGATCAGCAGCTTTCAGCCGGATAGCAGCGAGTTTACCGAGGAACGCTATCTGATGGGCCTGGACGCGATGACCAGAGCACGGGAAATCCGGGCCAAATATGGCAACCGGGCCTGCACGACCGATATCAAGGCGCTCGCCGATATCGAGGATATGGTGAAGGCGATCCGTGCTGAACTGCCGGGCCAGGCGAATGAGAGTCTGGTATATGAGTGCGAGAAGGCCGCTCAATAATCCGGTTCATCGCCGCGGAATATCTTTTCCGCCTGCCCGGTCAGCCATTGCATAGCCGCGGCCCAGGGCTGGTGGCCGTGACTGATTCTGGCGACACCCAGACTGGCCAGTTCAGCTTGGCCGGGGCCGTCGGGCGCGCGCAGGATATTGACCGGCAGCGGTGACGCTTCACAAATCGCGCCAATCCATTTGGCCTCGCTCAGGAATGGCACAAACAGGCTCCCTGCTCCGGCATCGGCGTAGATTCTTGCCCGTTCGAGGACCTGCTCGACCAGCGCCTCGCCGTCCGTCTCTGCCGATTGACCGCGAAACACATCGCATCGGGCATTGACCCAGAGGCCGGTCGAGGCGGCAGCGGCCACACGCTCGGCGAAGACCGCCGGTGCAAGCAATTCAACTTCGCCCGGCATGCGATCTTCCATG
>JAGPVK010000046.1 GCA_018067055.1 Sphingomonadales bacterium
CAGCACGCCCATCAGCCGGTCGACCTCATCAATCTAGGGATCGATGCTGTTGATCTGGCGGGCGTTGGCGGTCAGATTCTGGTGGCTGCACATCGCCCCCTTGGGCACGCCCGTAGTACCGCCGGTATATTGCAGCAGCGCAATATCCTTGTCCGGCCGGATATTGGGGGCCTTGTAATTGCCGTCATTGGCGATCAGGTCGGAAAAGGGAGTAATCCGGTCATCGTCGGGCTGCGGGCTGTTCTCCTTGCGGCGAAACAGCGAATAAAACAGCGCCTTGCCCGCTGGCAAAGCGCCGGAGATGCTGCCGACCACCAGCCGTTCCAGACTCGATTGTTCGAGCACCTTATAAGCTGTCGGGAAAAGCGCGGTGGCGGACAGGGTGAACAGGATTCTGGTGCCGCTGTCTTCGACCTGATGATTCAGTTCCTCGACCGTATAGAGCGGCGAGAAATTGACCACCGTCGCTCCGATCGCCATCGCGCCATAATAAGCGCTGACATAATGCGGCACATTGGGCAGGAACAGGCCGATCCGGTCGCCTTTGCCAATTCCCAGATCCTGAAGCCCCTTGGCCACGCGGACCACGCCCGCGGCGACTTCGCTATAGCTATATTTGCGGCCCATGAAATCGAGCAGATTGGCATCGCCGCGCCGACCAGCCGAACGGAAGAACATTCCGGGCATCGACAAGGGCGGGTAAAACTGGTCCCACTGAGTGGGATGGTTGTAGCGCGATTTCCAGATCGGGGGCTGGTCGGGATAGGTTTCAGACATTGACATTCATGTAAGTGAAACGGCGGGAACTGACAATGAAAATTCCGCGATATTTGGTTCCCATTCTCCGGGCCCTCGGTGTAGAGAAACGCGAATGTCCCAATCCCAATCTGCTCCCGCCGCCAAAGCCTCGATCACCTTCGTGTTTCTCGTGGTGCTGATCGACATGCTCGGCTTCGGCATCATCATGCCGGTGCTGCCGGAGCTGATCACCGAGATCACCGGCGACAGTCTGTCGGCAGCGGCGGTTGATGCCGGCTGGCTTGCCTTTGCCTATGCCGCGATGCAGTTTGTCTTTGGTCCGATTGTCGGGAACCTGTCTGACCGTTTCGGTCGTCGACCAGTGCTGCTGGGTGCACTAGGCGGCTATGCCATTGCCTATATTCTGATGGGTTTTGCAGCATCGCTGTTGTGGCTGTTTGTCGCACGGATCGTCGCTGGCATCATGGGCGCAAGCTTCAGCACCGCTTATGCCTATATCGCAGACGTGTCTTCTCCCGAGCGTCGGTCACAAAATTTCGGACTGATCGGAGCGGCTTTTGGCCTGGGCTTCATATTCGGCCCCGCAATCGGCGGCCTGCTGGGGGAATATGGGACGCGCCTGCCCTTTTTCGCGGCTGGCGGACTCGCTGCGACCAACCTGATCTTCGGATTTTTCATGCTGCGCGAAAGCCTGCCAGTGGAAAAACGGCGTCCATTCGAAATGAAGCGCGCCAATGCGCTGGTCGCCCTGCAGGGGCTGAGCGGGCAAAATCGCGTCGTCATATGGTATGCAGCGGCTTTGACCGTCTGGATGATTGCCCATGTCGTCTATCCGATCGTTTTTGCCTTTTACGCGATCGAGAATTTTGGCTGGAGCGCGTTCAAGGTCGGTCTCGCGCTGGCCTGTGTCGGCATCGGAGCAGCGCTGGTGCAAGGCTTGCTGATCCGGATCCTGATCCCGAAAATCGGAGAACGCAACGCCGTCATTATCGGCGCGCTGGGAATGGCGGTCAGCACGGTCGCCTATGTGTTCGCAGCGCCGGACCAAGGCTGGATGATTTTCCTCGCGATACCGGTTGGAGCCTTGCAGGGCCTGTTCCAGCCCTCGCTCAACGGGTTGATGAGCAAAGCCGTTTCCGACGAGACACAAGGCGAGCTGCAGGGAGCGGTGGCAAGCCTGCAGAGCGTCGCGTCGGTCATCGGGCCGCCGATGTTTACCGCCGTGTTCGCCGCTTTCACAGTCGCCAATGCGCCGCATTATCTGCCCGGTGCGCCGTTCGGACTGGCCGGCGTGATATCGCTGATCGCCCTGGCGATATTCCTGCGGGGCTATGCCCTGCATTGCCACAGCAGCGGTGTCGAACCGCCGCCCGATGCGAAACCGGCAATCGGCTGAACGGTGCTTGCTAGGCGGCGCTATACCAGGCCGTACCATCTTTCATTTCAAGAACAGCGCGACCGGTATATTCAAGATGGCGCAGCGTCGCCATCGCCTCGCCACTGGCCATGCCGATCACGTCGGGCGTGATCGGACGACGGAACAGATAGGGGAAGCTGTCGACCACCCGTTTCGGGCTTTCGCGCAGGCCCTGCTCCAGATCATCGAGCGCTTCGTTATGGCGCTCGGCCAGCGCGTCGAGCCGCTGGTGCGCGCCGAGGAACGGACGGCCATGGGCAGGCAGGACCAGCAGATCATTGTCCAGTTCCGCGCGGAAACGGTCGATGCTCGCCAGCCATTCGCCGAGTGGATCGCTGGTCGGTTCGCTGAGCATCGTCGAGATATTCGAGGTGATCCGCGGCAGGATCTGGTCGCCGGAGATCATCACCTTGGCGTGATCATCGATCAGACAGGCATGTTCGGGGGTATGGCCATGGCCGATCATCACCCGCCATTCATGGTCGCCGGTGCGCAGCCGCGTACCCTCTTCCATCCGGATATGGCCAATCGGCAGGTCGGACACGGCGCGGGCGAAGCGCCCCCAGCCCTTTTTGGCAAAATCGTCGATCAGATGCTGATCCCAGCCGCAGAAGCGCCATTCGTCGAGCGCCTCTTCGGGCACGCCTTCGCGCTTGTCGGCAAGCAGCATCCGGGTCAGCAGCCACTCGGTCCGGTTCATGTGCAAGGGCGCCTTGAACCGCTTGGCCAGCCAACCGGCGCAACCGACATGATCGGGATGATAATGGGTGACAATGATCTTGGTCGCGCTCTGCCCGTGCAGCGCGCCCGCTTCAAACAGATGTTTCCAGGCATCGATCACTTCCGGCATGAACAATCCGGTATCGGCGATCGCGAATCCGGAGCTGCCATCGGCGTGACGATCGGCGAGAACCCAATTGTTGATATGGCCCAGCGGGCCGGGCACCGGCGTACGGGTCCAGCCGATGCCGGGCATCAGCTCGAAATATTCTCCGAATTTCGGTTCATAATCGCCGAGCGGATAGGTCAGCCCATCCGATTCAATCGGGTCAAAGCCATGGTCGGCAAGCATCGCATCATATGCGGGTGGTTTTCGGGGTGCATCCATGGGATCGGTCATAGACCCTTGGTGAGGACAAGCGCAAGGCAGTTTAACCGGATAGTTAAACCCGAATTTTGATAGGCCGAAAGACACCAAATCTCGCCGCATAAACGGAAAAAGCCAGCGCTATCGCGCTGGCAATCACCATATTCCGCTATATTGTCAGCTTAGCGTATGTGCTGTCGCTTAGCGATCCTTGAAAAGCGTTTCTGCGGTATGCTCGACCGGCGCGGATTCTGCGTCTGTTTCGCCGGAAAGTGCAGCTTCTGCGTCACGAACTGCCTGGGCGCGTTCTTCGTGCAGTTCAGCAATCAATGCTTCCTTGTCACCGCCCAATTTCGCGTCATCCGCCACTTCGGGCTCGATGCCGGCCTTTTTCGCGGCCTTGGCCACAACCGCATCCAGTTCGCGCTGCGAACAGAGGCCCAGGGTCACCGGATCTTTTGGTGCGATATTGGCGATATTCCAGTGCTCGCGCTCGCGGATCGCGTTGATCGTCGTCCGGGTGGTGCCGATCAGCTTGCCGACCTGGGCATCGGAAATCTCGGGGTGGTTGCGGAGCAGCCAGGCGATTCCGTCCGGCTTGTCCTGACGCTTGGACACCGGCGTATAGCGCGGTCCCTTGGTCCGGCGCACCTGATCGGGGCCCTTCTGGATGACCATCCGGTAGTTCGGGTCTTTCTCGGCTTTCTCGATTTCCTCATGGGTCAATTCGTGCGCCTGCACCGGATCGCGGCCGGTATATTTGGAGCTGGCCAGATCATCGGCCATCGCGTTGACTTCGAGAATATGAATACCGCAAAATTCGGCGATCTGCTCGAAACTGAGCGCGGTATTGTCGACCAGCCAGCTGGCGGTCGCATGCTGCATGAGTGGAGTTGCTTGTTCGGCCATGATGGCATCCTTCCAAAAGCTGGCGCTTCAGGGCCAGCGGAACTTTAAAAATAAAGGGCCGCCCCCTTGCGGAGACGGCCTGTTGGAAGCTTATGTAGGCTGTTTGGAGCCAGTCGGCAAGATATTTGGCTAGGTCCGCGCAAAAATCGCCTTTGCGATGATCCGGCGCGACATGTGACACTCAAGCCGCAGATCCTGCGAAACCAGACCTTCGAAAAACTGGCTGGCGCTGGCCTCCCAGCTGTATTTGCCCCCAAGCGCGATACAATCGGCGGAATCAAGCCTCAGAGCGCGCTGGATCGCGATGTCGAGATTGCCGTCCATGGCGCCGCTTTTCGCGGTCAAAATATCGATCGGACCGGTCACCGGATAGGCCGCGACTGGCGTGCCACAGGCGAGCGCCTCGATGATCACCAGACCGAATGTGTCGGTTTTGCTGGGAAAGACAAAAACATCCGCTCCGGCATAATAGCCGGCCAGCGCCCGGCCTGATTGTCTGCCAGCAAAATGAACATCGGGATAGCGCGCCCTGAGTCCCTCCAGCGCCGGGCCGTCACCGACCACGACCTTTGAACCCGGCTGATTGCTCTCGAGAAAGGCTTCGATATTTTTCTCGATCGCCACTCG
>JAGPVK010000050.1 GCA_018067055.1 Sphingomonadales bacterium
AAAAACTCCGTCAGTTCTATCTGACAGAAGGCTATGCAGATTTTCGTGTCATCTCCGCGGTTGCCGAGCTTACTCCCGACAAGCGCGACTTCATCATCACCTATGTGGTGGAAGAAGGCGATCGATATAAATTCGGAGATGTCGCTGTTGAAAGCGATATCCGTGATTTCACCACGGAATTTCTGACTCCTCAGCTGCCGATGAAATCGGGAGATTTCTATAACGCCAAGCAGGTTGAAGATACCGTCGAGCGACTGTCCGAGACCGCCGGACTGTTCGGATATGCTTTTGCAGACGTCCGTCCGGAATTTACCCGGAACAAAGAAACGCTGACCATGGATATTCTGTTCCAGGTTGCGGAAAGTGATCGCGTTTACGTCGAACGCATCGATATCAACGGCAACACCTTGACCCAGGACAAGGTTGTGCGCCGCGAGTTCCGCCTGAATGAAGGGGACGCGTTCAACAGCTTTCAGGTCAAGCGCTCGGCAAACCGTATCAAGTCACTGGGCTTCTTCCAGGAAGATCTGGAAATCGAACAGAAGCAGGGCAGCGCTCCCGACCGGATCATCCTGGAAGCCAATGTTGAAGAAAAGGCAACCGGGGAACTGCAGCTTTCGGCTGGTTTCTCCAGCGTCGAGAATTTCATTCTCCAGGCATCGATCAGGCAACGAAATTTTCGCGGCAAGGGTCAGGAATTGCGCGCGAGCGTCAGCTATTCTAGCTATTCGCAATCGATCGAGCTTGGTTTTACCGAACCCTATCTGTTCGATCGCAATATCGCCGTCGGCGCGGATGTGTTCCGCCGTGACTTGAACAGCTTCAACTATGTCAACAGTGACCGGCAAACCACCTTTGAACAGCTGACCACAGGTTTCCAGATCCGGTCGGGTGTGCCGATTACCGAATATCTGTCTGCCTCGTTTCGCTATGGCCTCAGTCAGGATGACGTGACGCTGGAACCGACCCTTTTCTTCACCGACAGCAATGGTGACGGGATCAGAGGGAATAGCCCGGCTGATGATTGTGATCCACTGCTTGCCGGTCGTTATCTTTGTGACGCGCTTGGTTCACGCACCACTTCATCGATCGGCGCATCGTTGATCTATGATGACCGGGATAATCGCGTTCGGCCAACGCGCGGCCAGTCGATCGTCGGCAGCCTGGATTTTGCCGGATTGGGCGGCAGCGTCAAATATGTCCGGGGACGGCTGAATGCTTCCAAGCACTGGCGTGTTCTGGGCGACTTCATCTTTACGATGAGCGGTGAGGGCGGCTATATCCACTCGCTCGAAAATCGCTCCTCTACTCCAGGGGACGGAATCGATGATGTCAGACTGACAGATCGCTTTTTCCTTGGTGAACCACAAATCCGCGGTTTCGATATTCGCGGCGTTGGGCCACGTGTTGTCCGCTCTTCGACCGTTCCTGGTCTGGATGCCAACGGCAACCCGATCAACGAGATTGTTGAAGTTACCAATGGTCGCCAGACCGACGATGCCATCGGGGGACGGGCTTATTATCTGGGTCGCGCAGAACTCGAAATTCCGCTGGGATCGGGCGCACGCGAATTGGGTCTGCGACCTTCGATATTCGTTGATGTTGGAGCGGTTTTCAAGGTGACTCAGCCGCTGCTGCTCACCGATCTGCAAACCCAGAGGCAACGCACCATCTTCGATAGCGATGGCAACGCAATTGGTGTCGCACCGGAATATCTGACGGTAGACGCTGATGGTAATGCAGCACTCACTCTTGATGCCGTCGATGCCGCCGGGAATCCCAATCCTATTGCAACGAATTTTGTCGAGCGCTTTTTCGGTGATTCTCCAAGCCCACGTGTATCGGTAGGTTTTGGCGTAAACTGGAATTCGCCATTTGGTCCATTCCGGATCGACATAGCCAAGGCTCTGTTGAAAGAGCCGGGTGATGACACTAAACTATTCACATTTAACGTAGGAACCCAATTCTGATGACCATTATTTCAAAGACCATTCTGAAATCAGCCGCAGTTGCTATGGTAGCAATGACAGCACCTGTATTGGTGTCTGCGCCCGCGATGGCGCAATCAAAGTCCAGCATAGCCATGGCCAATTACGAAGCAGCGATGGCTAAATCACAGGCTTATACGGTCGCCATGACACAGATGCAGACCACGTATAAGACCGACATTGATGCGGTTAATGCTCGTGCAACGGCGCTTCAAGCGGAACTCAAACCTGTCGTAGAAGCCTATAATGCAGCGGTTCAAAAACCTGGCGCAACCCCGCAATCGGTTCAGCCTCAGGCTCAAGCATTACAGGCAAAGCAGCAATCTGCTCAGCAGGAGCTCACCGTGCTTCGTCAGAGAATAAGTCTTGCTACTGCCTATGTCGAAGAGCAGATTGCGTTGAAACTGGAAGCCGCAGTTAAAGCGGCGATGAAAGTGAAGAATGTCGATCTGGTTCTGTCACCACAAGCTGTTATCGCGCGCGAACCCTATGTTGATATCACCGATGCGATTGTTCTGGAATTGAACAAGCTGGTGCCATCCGTTTCCATCACGCCGCCTGCTGGTTGGGAGCCTGGTAAAGCAAATCAGCAACAGCAGCCGCCAGCGGCTCAGCCAGCCAGTCGCTAATCGATCTGCGATGACCGAGACGCTCAACTATGATGTAACCAGGGTGATGGCGGTGCTGCCGCACCGCTATCCCATGCTGCTGGTTGACCGGGTGGAAGAGCTCGTAAAGAACGAATCCATCCGGGCGATCAAGGCCGTCACAATCAACGAAGGCTTTTTCCAGGGACATTTTCCCGGTCGGCCAATCATGCCCGGTGTGATGATTGTCGAGGCGCTGGCGCAAGCTGCCGGCGTTCTCGCCATGGAAAGTTTTGACATGGTGGGCTCAGGCAAGCTGGTCTATTTCATGGCCATAGACGGAGCAAAATTCCGTCAGCCGGTAGAACCGGGCTGCCTGCTGTCGCTGAATGTCAAATTTGAACAAAAGCGGGCCCGTGTTTGCAAATTTTCCGGGCGTGCGATGATTGGTGACAAGCTGGCTGCCGAAGCGAGCTTTACCGCGATGATCGCCGACCCTCCTGCGGCATAGGCTTTTTCAAAAGAATCTTGCCCTTTTTCCATTCCGCGGTTAATGCGCCGCTTCCGTTAAATTTATTCGCTTTGGGTCTGGTCGGAAACCAGCCCGTTTAGGAGCCGAAAATGAAATCCGATACGCATCCAGACTATCACATGATCACCGTTCAGATGACCGATGGCACGACTTTCGAAACCCGTTCCACATGGGGCAAGGAAGGCGATACGCTGCAACTGGACATTGATCCTTCCTCGCACCCAGCATGGACCGGCGGCAACCAGCGCCTGCTCGACCAGGGTGGCCAGGTGGCTCGCTTCAACAAGCGTTTTGGTGGTTTGTCGCTCAAAAAGAGCTGATCGTTATCGAGGTTATTGGATAGCCTCGACCGATTACCACAAATTGATCTGGCCCAGCCAGGAAGATAGCAGGGAAAGCTTTTCCCGGTATATTTCTGTGGCCCGTTCCGTCGTGGTGTGGACGAACTGGATTCGTGAACCCGAACCCAGCTGTCCGATCAAATGACGATCGGCCCGGATGACCTGTGCAATCCGGGGATAGCCTCCGGTTGTTTGCGCATCGGGACCGAGCAGATAGGGTTGGCCGCTTGGCGGCAACTGGATTGTTCCGGGAAATACGGCGGCGCTTGGCATATTTGACGAGTCGCTGGTGCTGAGAGTTTCGCCCTCGAGCGCCATGCCCATCCGGTTTGCTCTTGCTCCGATGGCATAGGGGCGCTCGCACAGGGCTTCGAATATATCGTCCTGCAGTTTGTCTGCTTCCGGACCCCGGGTCACCCGCAGCATATGGTCATCGCTAAAATGCGGCCTTAGATCCGGCGGCGTGGTCCGCTCCACCGGCAGAGATGTCGAAATCTGCGAGAATGGGATGATATCCTGATTTTTCAGGGATCGGCCATGAAAGCCGCCGAGGCCGGCAGCAAGATAGGTGGATCCCCCTCCCAACAATCTGTCGGCATCAATTTTCGCGGAAATCGCCAAATAGCTGCGGCAGCCGGGGCGGCTTGGGCCAATATCTATCCTGTCGCTTGCGGAAAGCCTCAGGGTCTGATGCTGCGCATGATCCTGACCATTGATACGGATATATTCCGCGGCACCCACGACAGCGATCGAACAGGCCTCCTTCATCTCGAAAGCCGCTTCGGTGAGGGTGATTTCAATGGCGATATCACCACTTGGCTTGCCAACAAGATGATTCGCCAGCGCCAGCGAAAGACAATCGGCGGCGCCAGCGGCGGGCATCCCGAGATGCCGATGACCGGTGAAGGGAGCTCCCTGCAAAGTCGTTTGCAGACCAGCTTTCAGAACCAATATGCTCATCGTTCACCCGCCTGCGGCCAGTGTTCATATGCCTCCC
>JAGPVK010000053.1 GCA_018067055.1 Sphingomonadales bacterium
CCGTAGGCATCGAGCACGCTCTCGTGCATCATCTCGCTGAGTGTCGGATGCGGGAAGACCGTGTTTATCAGTTCCGCCTCGGTCGTTTCCAGCGTCTTGCCAATCGTGTAACCCTGGATCAGTTCGGTCACTTCGGCACCGATCATGTGAGCACCGAGCAATTCGCCCGTCTTGGCGTCAAACACGGTCTTGATGAAACCCTCGGTCTCTCCGAGCGCGATTGCCTTGCCATTGCCGATAAACGGGAATTTGCCGACCTTGACGTCATGGCCCGCTTCTTTCGCTTTCGCTTCGGTCAGGCCGACGCTGGCGATCTGAGGATGGCAATAGGTGCAGCCGGGAATATTGTTCACATCCATCGCATGCGGATGGCCGTCCTTGCCCATCGACTGGGCGATGGTCTCTGCCGCAATGACGCCTTCATGGCTCGCCTTGTGCGCCAGCCACGGGCCGGCGGTGCAGTCGCCAATCGCATAGATGCCATCGATATTGGTTCGGCAATATTCGTCGGTCTTGATATGATAGCGTTCGTCCGGTTGCACGCCGAGTTCGTCAAGACCGATCGTTTCGATATTGGGCATGATGCCGACAGCGACAATGACATGGCTGAAGTCATGGCTGTCTTTCTTGCCCTTGCTGTCCTCAATCTCCGCCTTGACGCCCTTGTCGCTGACATCAATGCTCTTGACGCCGGCACCGGTCATGATCGTCATCCCCTGCTTTTTCAGGGACTTCTCGAGGAACTTTGAGATTTCCTCATCCTCTACCGGCACGACCCGATCGAGCATTTCGACGACCGTCACATCGACGCCGATGTCGTTGTAGAAGCTGGCAAATTCGATGCCGATCGCGCCTGAACCGATGACCAGCAATTTGGTCGGCATTTCCGGTGGCGTCATGGCATGACGATAGGTCCAGATGCGCTTGCCGTCGGCCTTGGCAAATGGCAGGTCTCGAGCGCGGGCGCCGGTGGCGATGATGATATTCTTGGCGGTGAGTTCCTCGTCGCCCTTGTCCGTCTTTACGGTCATCTTGCCGGGCGCGGTGATCTTGCCATCACCCATGACGACATCGATCTTGTTCTTCTTCATCAGGCCGGTGACGCCCTGGTTAAGCTGCTTGGCGACGCCGCGCGAGCGTTTCACAATGGCGTCAAGATCGGCGCTGATTCTCTCAGCAACCAGACCATAGTCCGCGGCATGTTTCATATTATGAAACACCTCGGCCGAACGCAGCATCGCCTTGGTCGGGATACACCCCCAGTTAAGACAGATTCCACCCAGATTTTCCCGTTCGACAATCGCGGTTTTGAGCCCCAGCTGCGAAGCGCGGATCGCGGCGACATAGCCGCCAGGGCCGGAACCAAGAACGATGAGGTCATATCCGTTTGCCATGTTATTCCTTTTCGATAATCTTTAGTCGAGTGAGGGCACCTGCACCGGCTTGCCATCACCGTCCACCGCCACAAATGTGTAGACGCCCGACGCAGCTTTGGTCATTTCATCCTCGTGCCGGTCACGCCGGAAAGCTTCGACCTGAACAGTCATCGAGCTACGGCCGATTTTGGAAAATTCGGCATAGACCGACAATTCATCACCGATCTCGACCGGATGCCCGAAACGGACATCATTGGCGCCGACAACGACCGACTGATGCTTGCTATGCTTTGCCGCCAAAGCGCCGCCAGCCTGTGCCATCTGGCCCATAAGCCAGCCACCGAAAGCGACTCCATAGGGATTGCCCTCGGTCGGCATGACGATGGTGCGGATGGCGGGGATTTTCTTGGTCAGGTCGGTCAAGCGAGCATCCCCAGCGGGTTTTCAACGGTTTCCTTGAACGCCTTCATAAAGGCCGCACCAGTCGCACCATCGATGGCGCGGTGATCAAAGCTGCCGGTTGCGGTCATGATGGTCGCAATCTGGACGCTGTCATCGATAACCACCGGCTTCTTGATACCGGCGCTGATCGCCAGGATCATGCCCTGCGGCGGATTGATCACCGCGTCGAAGGTGGTGACGCCGAACATGCCCATATTCGACAGGCTGGCGGTGCCTCCCTGATATTCGTGCATCTTGAGCTTGCCGGCCTTGGCGCGCTCGGCAAGATCTTTCATCTCGGTGGCAATGGCGCTGAGCGACTTGGTGTCGGCGCTGGTGATGATCGGGGTGATCAGACCGCCGGGGATGCTCACCGCGACCGCGATATCGGCGCGCGAATAGCGGATCAGATTTTCCTCGGTGTAACTGACGTTGCTGTCCGGTGCCTGCATCAGCGCCACTGCCTGCGCCTTGATCAGCAGATCATTGACCGACAGCTTGATGCCGCGCGCTTCCAGCGAAGCGTTGAGCTCGCCGCGCAATTTCAGCAGCTTGTCGATATTGACATCAATGCTGACCCGGTAATGCGGAATCGTCTGCTTGGCCTCGGTCAGACGGCGCGCAATGGTCTTGCGCATGCCGGAGAGTTTTTCCGCCGTGTGCGGAATGTCGAAATCGCTGGAGCTGGAGGCAGGTTTTGGAGCGGATGCTGCCGCTGGAGCAGCACTTGGCGATGGTGTTTCGCTCTTCACTGCTGCGGTCCCGCCTTCCGCTGCGTCAATATCGGCCTTGATTATCCGACCATTGGGACCAGAACCCGAAACAGCGGCCAGATCAACGCCTTTCTGCTCTGCCAGACGGCGAGCGAGCGGGCTGACCTTCAGTCGCTCATCGTTCGATTCCGATACGCCCTTGGCCGCCGGTGCAGGGGATGCGGGCGCGGCTTCCGCTTCAGGCTCTGGCGTAGATTTTGGTGCAGGCGTCGGCGCTTCTGCCTTGGCTTC
>JAGPVK010000443.1 GCA_018067055.1 Sphingomonadales bacterium
AAGCACCGCAGCAGCAAGTCACCCAATCTCGCCAAATCGACGGTGAACATGAATGAGATGGCGATTCCGCTGGAACTGAACTCGGGTGACAGAGCCGCCTGATCGCAAGATATTGCACAGGCCGGTGACCGGAGCTGATCCCCGGACTAATTACGAGGCGCTTGTCGCCGATAACTAAGCGCTTCCGCCACATGGATTCGCCCTACCTGATCCACGCCCGCGAGATCGGCAATGGTCCGGGAGACTCTCAGGACCCTGGTATAGCCGCGCGCCGATAGCCGCATCGCTTCTGCGGCTTGCGCCAGCAAGCGGCGTCCCGGTTCGTCCGGACTGGCATATTTCTCCAGCGCATCACCATCGATTTCGGTGTTGGTCCGTATCTCCAGTTCGGCATAGCGCTGATGCTGTTTCAACCTTGCCCCGGCGACTCGTGCCGCCACCGCTGCCGATCCCTCTGCTGGCGGCGGCATGGTCAGATCTGCCGCCGACAGGGCCTCGACCTCGATATGCAGGTCAATCCGGTCGAGCAGCGGCCCGGAGACTTTTGCCTGATAATCGGCGGCGCATCTCGGTGCCCGCGAGCAGGCCAGGGCGGCATCGCCCAAATGGCCACAGCGACAGGGATTCATCGCCGCGACCATCTGGACGCGCGCCGGGAAGGTGACATGCGCATTGGCCCGCGCCACGCTGACTTCTCCGGTTTCCAGCGGCTGGCGTAGCGAATCGAGCACCGGTCTCTGAAATTCGGGTAATTCGTCCAGAAACAAGACGCCAAGATGCGCCATGCTGACTTCCCCCGGACGAACTTTCAATCCGCCGCCGACCAGCGCCGCCATCGAGGCGCTGTGATGCGGAGCGCGAAACGGACGCTGGCGAGACATCTGTCCACCCTCGAGCGTGCCTGCGACCGACGCGACCATCGACACTTCCAGCGCTTCACCGGGAGTCAGGGGCGGCAATATTCCGGGCAAACAGGACGCCAGCAATGACTTTCCCGATCCGGGCGGTCCGTTCATCAGCAGATTATGGCCGCCAGCCGCCGCAATCTCGAGCGCGCGTTTCGCGGTTTCCTGGCCCTTCACATCCTTCAGGTCGGGTCCATATTCCGGCTCGGGCGCAGCCCCGGTTTCCGGCGGCGTCAATATCGACTGACCCTTGAAATGGTTGAGCAGCGCCAGCAGATCACCCGGTGCCAGCACCTCGACATCACCAGCCCAGGCCGCTTCCGAACCCTGCAACGCCGGACAGATCAAGCCAAGATTCTTACCCGACGCATGCAGCGCAGCCAGCAACACACCGGGTGTCACGGCCAGTCGGCCATC
>JAGPVK010000068.1 GCA_018067055.1 Sphingomonadales bacterium
CAGCAATATCGCGAGAATCTGAAAGCAGAATTGCAGCGGGCTGATCCGGATTGGAAGGCCAAGCTGGATGAGGGGGGAGTCAAGCTGATCAGTCTCACCAACCGTTTTCAGCCACTGATCGGGCATGCCGTGTTCCTGCCATTTGTGGAAGCTTATACCGTTGTTCTCGAAATCCTGTCGCGGCTGGAGCCCGGCGATGCGATCGACAAGAAAAGTTGTGTGGAAACGGCGCTGAAAGAGGGTCGGCAGGCCTATTTGCTCCGCCGGATCACCAGCGAGGCATCGATCGGCAAAATCCTGTTCGAAAATGGCTTCAGAATGGCTGCAGGCTTGGGCCTGACCGGTGAGACCACGCTCGAAACAATCGCCGAACGCAAAGCATTATTGCGAAAGTTCAGAGCGCTGTCGCGACGGATGGAAAAGTCCCGGCTCGAAGTGCTTGCGCTAGCCGACAAGATATTTGAATGATCGCGCTGTCGAAAGGACATGGTTGATGACCGAGCCGAGCAATATAAGCCAGTTAAGTGCACAGGACGCCCAGTTTCTCTATATTCAGTCTGCTACCAATCTCACCCATGTAATGGCCGTCTATATCTATGACCCGTCGACAGCTCCGGGCGGGAAGGTCAGATTCAAGGACATCATCGAACATATGCGCAAGCGCATGGATGTCTCGCCAATGTTCAAACGCAAATTATACCGTCTGCCGCTGGATATTGATCATCCCTATTGGGTCGAAGACGAGCATTTTGATCTCGAAGCGCATATTTCGCATGGTCGCTTGCCCGAGCCTGGGGACTGGCGGCAATTTTGCATTCACGTAGCGCGGCATCACAGCAAGCCGCTGGATATGACCCGGCCGCTCTGGGACATGTATGTAGTCGAAGGCCTCGACAATATTCCCGGCTATGCAAAAGGCAGCTATGCCATTTTGACGCGAATTCATCATAGTACGATCGATGGCGTTTCCGGGGCTCATTTCTTTGCAGCCATCTCCGACAAGGATATTGAAGGCACGCCTGCAATTCCGCTGCCGGAAGGCAAGTCAGCGGCCAATGCCCTGCCAACCATCTCCGAGATATTGAACCGTGCGGTCAACAGCACTATCACTTCACCAGTGAAATTGACGCAGGCGCTGCTGAAATTCACGCCGGCCCTGCTCTCTACGGCGCAAAAAAGCCTGCAAGGCGGCGACGAGAAGACCGATACCGGTGTTCCGCAAACCCGGTTCAACGGTCCGGTTACACCCAATAAAATGTTCGACGCAGTGACATTCGATCTCGAAGAGTTGAAGAAAATGCGCCTCAAGGTCAGTGATGCGACCATCAATGACGTTGTGCTCGCGATCTGCAGCGGCGCGCTGCGCCACTATCTGACCAAGCACAAGGAACTTCCCAAGGAATCGCTTGTCGCGGTGGCTCCCGTGAATGCGCGCAGCCGGTCGGGCGATGAAGCCAATCCCGGCAATAATATCTCTGCGATGACGATTAAAATCTGGTCAAATATTGCCGATCCGGTCGAACGCCTTGCGGCGATCAAGGACACGACCCGCGAAACCAAGGCGGCAAAGTCCGGACTCAGTGCACGGATCATGACCGATTTGACCAAGCATATTCCCGGCGTAACCATGGCGGGAGTGGCGCGCATACTGACCGATGAACGATTTGCTCCGAAAATGAGCAATTTGATGGTTTCAAACGTCCCCGGCCCGCAGATTCAGCTTTATATGAATGGCGCGAAGCTGACGCATCAATATGGACTGGCGCCGCTGGCCCATGGCATGGGCCTGTTCATTGCCACGCCAAGCTATAACGGTACCATTTCTTTCAGCATCATCTCCGACCGCAAAATGATGCCCGATGTTGAGTTTTTTCGCGAATGCCTGCAAAGAGCATTTGACGAACTGCGGGATGCCACGCCAAGTGTTGAAGCAGGCCGGACCAAAAAACCGGCAGCGGTATCAAAAAAACCGGAAACGCCCAAAGACGGTTCGGTAATGTACAGACGGGTTACCAAAAAGCCCAGAGCGACTGCATCAAAAGCCAACGGCGAGAACAAGCCGAAAGTGAAATAAGGAGCGGATAGATTGCACGCGGTCCGATTCCCGGGCGGTGAATGCTACCAATTGTAATTTTGGTGAAAGAGTGAGCCGAGTATGATTCTGAACACGACTTTGAAAATGGAAAAGGCCATGGCCCAGGCCAAGAGCTATTCCGAATGGTCGAAAGCTGCGAAAGCGCACGACAAATCCACCGGAGTCGACATATGGAAGGAATCGGATGAAAGTAAGCATTTCGATCATAATTCCATCCGCCGCCGCCTGAAACGCCTCTCCAAGCTCTGGAAATCTCAGGATAATGCGGGGCTTCTCTACGCTCTGAATGAAGGCATTCACGGCAATATGGATGGCATGGGCCATGCGCGGCTCTATCAAAAAGCGAAATTCGGCACCAAGCAGCTAATCCAGGATTATGTCGACGCGATCGCCAATTCGCTGGAATATCTGGCGAGCGAAAAAGTGACCGACATTCCGTTTGAGGAAAAGCTGGATTTTTTCCGTCGGGCACAACATTGCTACGGTCGATCCGCTTTTCTGATGAGCGGCTCCGGCGCCTATCTCTATTTTCATGTCGGGGTTGCGAAGGCGCTTTGGGAACAAGGTTTGCTACCCCATATCATGTCCGGATCCAGTGGCGGTTCGGTGGTCGGTGCCTTGATCAGCACACATGCCGATGATGATATCCCGCCCTTTTTCAAACCCGAGAATTTGGTAATCGGTTCGGATCACGAAGCCGACGGTCACGGTGGCTTGCTAGGCGGGCCGAGGCAGATGCGGGCGGACGAAATTCGGCAGCGGTTGACGGATTTGCTCCCGGATCTCACTTTTCAGGAAGCGTACGAACTGACCGGTCGCCATCTCAACGTATCGATTGCGCCGGCAGAAAAGCATCAGACATCTCGCTTGTTG
>JAGPVK010000074.1 GCA_018067055.1 Sphingomonadales bacterium
CGGAGATGCTGTTGGAGACATTCGAGAACATATTGATTTCCTTTCGACTTGAACCTGTTTTTCGCATCATTGCGAAGATGCCTGATACACTGCATGGGCCGTGCCAGTTTACACTTATCCTTTTATTTCAATCGGTTGACAAGACAAACCATTGTGACTTGAATGACGTAAAACTGATTATTGGTGATATTCCCCAAACATTAGCTTTCTTACTTCGCAAGCCAGACGGAATAAATATACGGTACCGAATTTGCTTCTCTTCGCGGATAGCGAAAGCTAGTGACCGACCCTAAGATGCCCCTATCCCAACTCACTCTGCACAATTTTCGCAACTATCCCGAGTTGCGCTTGAACGCCGTGCCCGGGTTCATGGTTTTCAGCGGCGCCAATGGAGCAGGCAAGACCAATATTCTGGAAGCGGTATCCCTGCTGGCACCGGGACGCGGACTGCGACGCGCGGCACTCCGCGACATCGCCTATCAGAATGGCCCCGGTGATTTCGCTGTCGCCGCGCAACTGGGCGATGTTCATCTGGGCAGCGGGACCAGCATGGAGGCACCGGAACGGCGCAAGACCCGGATCAACGAGGCAGCGGTTCCAACCAATGATCTGGCTGAATGGCTTTCAATATTATGGCTGACACCGGCGATGGATCGGTTGTTTACAGAGGGCGCGTCGGGGCGCCGGAATTTTCTCGACCGGCTGGTCACCGCACTGGAGCCTTCCCATGCAGGAAACTGCGCCCGCTACGAAGCTGCGCGGCGCGAACGCAATCGACTTCTCGCCGACGCTTATCCAGCGAACCACAGCTGGATGGAAGGTCTGGATGTGCAATTGGCGCGGTTTGGCTCGTTGGTCGCAGAAGCCCGCGACCGAATGGTTTCCGCGTTGAACCAGGGACTGCAACAATCCGATAGCAGGATATTCGCAACACCGGCCATGCAACTCGCGGACGACGAGTTGCATAGCGAACATCAGCTTCATCAGATGCTTCAGCACTATCGCCCCGCCGACCGTGCAGCGGGCCGCACCATAAGAGGCCCCCATCGAACGGACCTCCTTGTCATGCATTCGGCGAAACAACAGCCGGCGGAAAAATGCTCGACCGGCGAACAGAAAGCGTTGCTGTTCTCGATCATTCTGGCCCATGCGGATCTGATTGCCGAGCGGCGCAACAGTCGGCCAATATTGCTGCTCGATGAAGTCGCTGCGCATCTCGATCCGCAGCGTCGGGCAGCCCTTTTCGACAAATTGGCGGAACGCGGAGGGCAGGTCTGGCTTACTGGTACTGAGCCGGAATTGTTCAGGGAAATTCCGGATAGCGCGCTGCATTTTGAAGTCGCAGACGGAACCGTCCGCCAAAGATAGATTCACGTTCTTGGTGAAGATGGTTACCGAGTGATTCATAATGCTCATTAGCGTTACCTTTCCGCCGGACATTTATGCCTGCCCGGATGGATGCAACGTCTCTCAAAAATTCTGCAATTACGCTTCGCAACGCGATCATTCCGATCCTGCTGGCGCTGCAGGCGGTCCTGATGCCCACACCGGCCAAGGCAGAAGATTATCTGCAATGCGTTCCTTTTGCCCGCGAACTGAGCGGAATCAGGATTTACGGCGATGCCCATAGCTGGTGGGATCAGGCGGCCGGAGTCTATCAACGCGGTGCAATGCCGGTCGAAGGGGCAGTATTGTCCCTGCCCAGCCATGGCGCCATGGAGCTTGGCCACGTCGCAGTGGTGCGCAAGATTATCGACAACCGCACGATCCTGATCAGTCATGCCAACTGGTCGCCGATCAACGGCCGTCGCGGTCAAATCGAACGCCGTGTCGCAGCGAGAGATGTCTCGGCGGCGAACGACTGGAGTCTGGTCCGAATCTGGTATGCGCCGATCGGTGAGCTTGGCACTACCGCCTTCCCGGTCAATGGCTTCATCTATCCCGTGCCGCCGTCCAAGAAAGCCAGCCGGCAATGGGCATCGTCCAAGCCGCAGCGCGATAACCGGAGTCCCAATCGCTCGCTTTTTGATCGCAATCTGACAGCAGAGCTTGCGCAGGTCGCCGATCAGGAACGCCCCGCTGGCGGTGAATCGAGGGACCTGATCGGGGAATTGCTGGACAGAGTGGGAAGCTGAGGCCAGATTGAAGCGATGCTTCAACGAAACCTATCGCATGACCAATAGCCCGGCAGCGTGCCTCGTGATTCTCGCTGGCGGCCAGTCGATCCGCATGGGCACCGACAAGGCAGTGATCCGGTTTGAAGGGCAAAGGCTGATCGATATCCTGATCGGCAGATTTGCAGGCAAGGCGGATCGCATATTGTTGTCGGCCCAGCAGGATTACGAGACCGGACTGGAGATTATCTGCGACGATCCGGATGCGCCGGGTGGTCCGGTGGGTGCCATTTTCTCCGTCGCCGCCAGGTTGCAAGCCATGCAGACGGGGATGGAAGCTTTTGTCACGGTCCCTGTCGATGCACCCTTTGCGCCGCCCGACCTGATCGAACGACTCTCGGCGAGCGGCGTCTGCGCGGTGGCACAGGATGACGAACGGATTCATCCGACCTTTGGCTATTGGCGCTGCGACGTTGTCAATGCCGTCCGTGGCACCCATGACCCCGGTGAGCGCGCGCCTTCGCTGCGATGGCTGGCCCGACAATGTGGTGCAGAATCAGTGAGTTGGCCGGACGAAAATTGTTTCATCAACCTCAATCGGCCGGCCGATCTGATCACCGCGTCCACATCAAAAAAAGCCGGCGCTTGAGGGGAAGCACCGGCTTTCTTTTGCAGTGATGATCACTGCTGCGACTGGTAAAAGCGCCTAGTCGAGACGACGGATTTCGGTCTTGGTCAGGCTGGTGACCAGCTTGCCGTCATTTTCCGACAGGGTCGACGCTTCGATGCGCCGCACTTTGCCCTTGTAAATGACCAGAACATCACCGGATTCGGTGACCCGGTTG
Organism: Sphingomonadales bacterium; assembly: GCA_018067055.1. Lineage (GTDB taxonomy): Bacteria > Pseudomonadota > Alphaproteobacteria > Sphingomonadales > Sphingomonadaceae > Parasphingorhabdus. The sequence continues at coordinate 2,960 of JAGPVK010000074.1, forward strand.
ACCTTGGCGACGCTGGCGCCTGTGGCATCATACAGCCGGTCATTGCGCTCTGCTTCAGCGGCGGATGCAGCCGAAACGGTGAAGGACAGCGCCGTTGCGGCGAGGATCAGGGAGGATAGTTTACGCATGGCTTAACTCCATTTGGTTCGAGATTGATTGTCAAACTATGCCTCGCCAACAATAAGTTGCAATATGAAATGTTGCACCTGCGAGTTGCATTTTTGCAATTGACCGAAAAACAGGCGCAAAAGCTTCAAAAGAAGGCGGTTGCTCTCCTATCCCGGTTGTGCAATCGTCTAGCGAATATGCTAGTAAAATGAGGTTTTCATGATCCGACATGCCCTGATCTTCGCCCTCGCAGCGGTTCCTGCGTCCGTTCAAGCCCAGCCAAATGACACGATGGCCGAGATATCGGCCCTGATCGACGCCCGGTCCGGCGAAGCGGCAAACACCGCGCGGCAGCTTTGGGAATGGGCGGAAGTCGGATATCAGGAACAGAAATCCAGCGACCTGCTGAAGCAGTCGCTCAAAGCCAACGGCTTCAAAATCAGTTCCGGCGTCGCCGGCATCCCGACCGCTTTCACCGCCGAATTTGGCAAGGGCGGCCCGGTGATCGCGATATTGGCCGAATATGACGCGCTGCCCGGGATCAACCAGGACGCCGTCGCCACCCGCACCCCGGTCGAGGGCAAGGGTGCCGCCCATGCCTGCGGCCATAACCTGTTCGGTGCCGGATCGGTCGAAGCCGCCATCGCGATCAGCAAATGGCTCGAAAAGACCGGCACGCCCGGGCGCATCCGTCTCTATGGCACGCCAGCCGAAGAAGGCGGCAGCGGCAAGGTCTATATGGTCCGCGCCGGCCTGTTCAACGATGTTGATATCGCGCTGCACTGGCATGCCGATGACGAAAATTCCGCCGCCGCCCGCACCACGCTGGCCAACCGTTCGGCGAAATTCCGTTTCCACGGGGTTTCCGCCCATGCCGCCGGTGCCCCGGAGAAGGCGCGATCGGCGCTCGACGGCGTCGAAGGCTTCAACATGATGGTCAACATGATGCGCGAGCATATCCCGCAGCAATCGCGGATCCATTATGTGATTACCGAAGGCGGCGTCGCGCCCAATGTGGTGCCCGACTTTGCCGAGGTCTTTTACTATGTCCGCCACCCCGATCCGGCCGAGGTCGATGCGATCTGGACCCGGCTCGAACAGGCGGCGCGCGGCGCGGCGATGGGCACCGGCACCAAGGTCGACTGGGAAGTGATCCACGGCAACAACCCGTTGCTGGTCAACGAACCGCTGGCGAAGATGATGGACGCCAAATTGCGCCAGGTCGGCGGCGTCACCTATACGCCCGAGGAGCAGAAATTTGCCGAGACCATCTATGCCAGCTTTGACAAGCCCCGCCTGAAACTGGGCAGCCAGGCAGAGGTCCAGCCTTATGATGTGACGCTCGGCTATGGCTCGACCGATGTCGGCGATGTTTCTTACGCTACCCCGACCGTCGGCCTGCGCACCGCCACCTGGGTGCCCGGCACCTCGGCGCACAGCTGGCAGTCTTCTGCCGCGAGCGGCATGTCGATTGGCTTCAAGGGCGTCCAGGTCGCGGCCAAGACGCTGACGCTGGCGGCGATCGAGCTGTACACCAATCCCGAGTTGCGCGCCGAGGCCAGGGCCGAGTTCGACAAGGCGCGCGGGCCGGATTATCAGTATAAGTCGCTGCTCGGCGATCGCGATCCGCCGCTGGATTACCGAAAATAAAGGGTGCGCAGCGAAGGCAGCTGGTCGGGCAAGACTCGTCGTCATGGCCGGAGTTTAGGTCATGGGGTCGGGTGTAGGACAGCCTGTTTTGGTTGCCGAGCGTATATTGTCGCGGTCATTTTGATCGGGGCCTATTTCGGACTCGCACGAAGACACGAAGCCGCAAAGCGATTGCGCGGCTTCGTTAAACGCTTCGCGGCTTTGTGGCTTGGTGCGGGCCTTTTTTGGAGCGCGCCGCAAACTTTACAGAAACGTCTGCTTTTGTTTTCCGTAACCTTTGCCCCAAAGCCGCAGGTTTCCTGACTTTGTTGGACGGCAGCCTAGTGCCTAGTGTGACCTTCCAAATGGCCGCGCAATCCGGTGCGCTTTATCCAAGGGCGCGCGGCAGGGTCTTCCGCTTATCCAGATTGTCAAAGAGCCTGTCCCGCGCTTGGCGTGGGACCGGTGGGGAAGATAGGCGATTGGGGTGTGTGTAGGAAAGGGGTTTTCGGGTGGTGAATTTGGGGATTGTTGCAACTGTCACGGTAATTCCCAACTGTCACGGTAATTCCGGTAATTCCGATTGGACCACCAGTGGCGACAAAAAAGGGTGACCCGGAACACTGGGCCACCCTGTCTTGTCGGCTCTGCGCAACCGGCCTAGCTAAAAGCCGGTTCCAACGGGCGCGAGACTTGCATCTCGCCGGTTACCCTTGTGGGGCTCTTGCTGTTCGGCGCGTTCGTGCTGGCCAGCTTTCCGTCGAGGAAGCGGGCGCGTTTCAGGCGCTTTTCACGCGTGAGGAACGGATTTTGCGGAGTCGGCATGGCGTCGACATTGGCGGTAAAATATCCTGCAGTGCGGGACAGGTCCGCTTCCGCCAGATAGGGCCTTGGCGCTGCTGCAACACGGCGCTGGCCGAGCGATACACTGCGGTCGGCCTTGCCAAGTGGTTTATCAAATGACGGCAGGTTTGCGACAAACTGGGCGAAGTCCGCCTTGGTCGTCGCTTTGCTCTCCAGCGTCTGCACTGCGGTCTGGTCCGTATCCACCATTGGACGCGCTTCCGGCTCGACCTGGTTACGGCGCAGTTCGGGCATGATCGCCGCATTCAGCGAAGCAGGAAGGGGATCGTTACCATGTACGACGGGTGGTACGACGGGTGCCGCCTGGCCTTTGCCTTTGCGGCGGCGAGCAGCGGCATAAGCTCCGGCACCACCAACGCCCAGCAAGGCTGCGAGTGCAGCGAGCAGGCCGAAGTCGGCACCGGTTTCACCAGACAGGGAATTGGGTGGTGACACGACTTCCGGGGCCGGCTGGACCGCCGGGATTGCCGCGACTGTGCCGGCGGCAGTTTCGGCTTCAAAAGTCGGGGCAGCAGCAGGCGCATCTGATGCAATCATGCTGTCTGCATTGCTGTCAGCGGAGATATTGCTGGCAGACGAACCATTGGTCCTGCTGCCTGATGCCTTGACGGGTGCGGCTGCAGCTGCAGCTGCCGCGGCCTTGCGCGCCTGCTGCTCACGCTCGATCTGCGCCAGCGCTTCGGGGGCAACAGTCTCGGCGTCGAAGCCGCCTTTACTGGCCAGATCATCGGCCCGGCTCTGGGTCTCTGGCGGCGTGGTCGCCGTTTTGGCAGCGGCAGGATTGCTGGCCGAGGGTGCAGTTGGTTCAGGCTGCGGGGAGATTACAGGGGACGCCTGCATCGGCTGTACCGGCGCTATCATGGCAGGCACTGTAATGTCCTGGGCATGGGCTGGGGCGCCGGCCAAGCCGACCGAAATCGCCAACATACTGATCATTGATACGGGGCCAGCGACCTTGGGCGGCAACCCTTCATACAGGCGTTCATACAGGGACCCATTGATGCTTTTCATCATCTTGATGCTATTGGTCATCTCATTTCTCCTAATGTTGTAAGCAATCAACCCTTGAGAATGCGTTTCGACTCCCTGCGCAGAGGCAGCATGACCGAAAAATCGAGACGAACGGAGTTTCTGAACGCTCTATTCATTCAGCATTCACCGAAAACACCGGTCTGTTAAACTGGGGTTCATCAAATTACATCGTTTTTAATAGAATAGTTAAGTCCTAGGCTTCTTG
>JAGPVK010000079.1 GCA_018067055.1 Sphingomonadales bacterium
CGTTGAGCGCCTCGATCCGTTCGCGCAGCAGCCGCTGGAACAGCGCTGCATCGCGGGTCGGCGCGCCGGTTTCCAGACCGAGCCGCGCGATATCGCCATCGCATCGGAACAGCATCATCCGGATCATCCGTGCGCCCTGGCCGCGCTCGTTGAGCCGTTCGGCTGCTTCCGTGAAGAGTTCTGACAGACATTCCAGAGCTGCATCGATATGGGTCAGGGGCTCGGCAAAGCGGCGCTCGGTGACGACATTGCCGATCCGGCGCAGCGGATCGATCGGCCGGTCTTCAAGCCCGAGAATCCGGTCCAGCCGGACGGTGAGTTCCATCCCGAAGCGCGCCGCCAGATTGGCGCGCGGGCGTTCGGCCAGATCACCGACCTTGTACAGTCCGGCCCGTTCCAGCGCCTGATGGGTCTTTTCTTCCATGGCGAGCGCCGACACCGGCAGCTGCGCCTCGGCGCCTTCCTTCAGCCCATGTCGGGCCAGCGCCAGCGCGGCGTCTGGGGTTCCGGCCAGGGCCCAGCAGGTGCCATAGCCCGCCGCGTCAAGCCGGTCCTCGGCATCCTGCGCCAGCGCGGTCTCGCTGGCATAGAAATGCGCCGCGCCGCTGATATCGAGGATCAACGCATGCGGCGGCTCGACCGCCACCATCGGCGTGTAGCGCTCGCAGGCTTCCGCCAGTCGCGACAGCAGGTCCGCGTCGGCCAGCGGATCATGGTCAAAGGCGAGCAGATCCGGCACCCGCGCCCGCGCATCGGCGAGCTTCATGCCCGGCCCAAGCCCCAGGGACACGGCCTGCCGGTCCGCCGCCATGATCACCATCGCGCCGCGAATTTTTGCGGTCAGTGCAAACGGATGCTCAGGCGGCCCGAGCGCCCGGATGATCCGTTCGGACGGCAGCCAGGGCAGAAACAGCGCCAGTGTCCGGCGCTCTCTCGCTGCTTTGCTGCTCGCGGAAGACTTGATCGTCACGGTTCCACTCCAGTCGGGCGCTGAGCCCGTAAAGACCGCTGCGATGGCGCAGCAGGCTGATGTCAAAAGCACTATGACCCGGGGCATTGCCCGCGAGCGCGACGGACGGGGCAGCAGCCACTTGCCAGCGGCTGAAGGCAGCGGTCGGCAGCGGATTGTCCGCGTCGCTGCCGGAGCGCAGCAACAGGCTGAGCACGCCTGACTTTTGCGCTGACAGCGACAGCCGCCTGGTCGCGGTCAGGTCCAGCCCTTTCGGTTTCTTGCCCGACAGTTCGACAATCACCGCCCCGATCGCTGGCGACCGCACGCCGTCGGCTGCCGCGCGCAGAGCGGCGATGCTGTCGGGTGCATCGACATGGATAAGGCTCGACGGATCCACCCCGAGCTCCGCCAGTCCCGGCGGATAGAGCCGTCCCTGCCGCCTGGCTTCGCCGCTTTCGCTGATCCACAATATCGATTTCCTGTCTGGATCCAGCACCCGGCAGCGCTGCGCCAGCAGCACGGCCATCGCCGCCGTGCTGGTCCGGTCGCTTTTGTCCGCCGCGTGCAATTCGTGCAGCGCCGCGCGCGGTAGGCCATCGACTCCCGCATTGCCGCGCAAGGCGGCATCAATGCTGTCGACCCCCAAGGTGAAGTGGGATGGCAAGCCGTCATCCTCCGCCGCCCGGACACCGGACGTCGCCAATATCTTCGCGAGCCGCGCCCGCAAGACAGAAGGTTTTGCTGGTGCCCGGGGCACAGCAGAAGGGTTTGCCGGCGAGCCCGCAAAAGGCCCAGCCGAATCCGAATCGCTATTGTTCATGGTTTGTTCTAAAATATAGAATGGATGGATTTGGTCAAGCAGACTCGTCATTTGCCTCGAGCCCATGGTAATCCCGGGCTTGGCGCCAAAGCGCGATATTCAAATAGAATATCCGGGAATCAGGGGCTTATGCAGGATTCGCGGTGCGTCGGCGCCCCCATATCAATAGCACAAACAAGATGCACGCCGCGCCTACCGCAGCGGGGAAAAGGACCGTGGTCCATGAATAATTTTCCAGGGCGGCAATCACAAAGCCGTTCCGCACAACGGCAATGGCAAAGAAAGTGGCGTTTTCCTCGTCAGGCTGTTCATAGGCTTTCCGAACGGACGGCCCGAAACCCAGTAGATCAACCACCGTAAGGACAATCACTGCCGATAGCGCGGTGGACGTGAAGAACCACAAGGGCAACGCGGTCAGGGCAAGGCCAAGAAACAGCCAGTCCAGCTTCACGATCGAGGTGTCCGGCGCTCTCGCCAGCGCCAGCAACACCACACCAAATGTCAGCAGGCCGGAAACCGCAATCGGCCAGGCGCCGATGCCGGCTCCATCGGTCCATTGGGCGACGGAGATAATCACCGTGCCAGCGGCCCAGATCAGCCAGGAAAAAACATGCGGGCGGGTTTTTTGCTGCCAGATCGATCGGAAATAGGGGATAAAGGCGACGAAGGTCAGGACGAGCGCCAGTGCCGCGAACAGTTCTTTATGATGCAAGTCAAAGGTCATGCTTCTGATTATGCGATCAGAAAAACGAATGCCACCATCGTTCGTCTCCCGGTTGAAAGCTGTCGGTCCATGTGAAGCGGAACCAGCCGGGACAAGTCCCGCAACAGAGGCAATTTTCTATCGCTGCCGATGCAAAGCTTGTGTTGATTGTCGGCGATGGCACGACCACATGGCCCAGATTGAATCAGTCTATCGGAAAATGAGAGCGACCTGTGGTTGAACGACTTCGCAAATTGGTGGAATCCGCGCGTTTCCAGAACGTGATTCTGGCCGTTATCATAATCAATGCCATCATTATCGGCATGGAAACATCACCCGCAATAATGGCACGATTTGGCGGCATGTTGCGCGCGCTGGACACCATCGCGATCGTCATTTTCGTTATCGAAATTCTGCTCAAGCTATTCGTCTACCGGCTCAAATTTTTCAAAAACGGCTGGAATATATTCGATTTTATAATTGTAGGGGTTGCCTTGCTGCCGACCGGCGGCAGCCTGTCCGTCCTTCGCGCGCTCAGGATATTGCGTGCCCTGAGGCTGGTTTCGGCGATGCCCAAGATGCGCAAGGTGGTGCAGGGCCTGTTCGCGGCGATCCCGTCGATGGGAACGGTGATCATCTTGCTGAGCCTGGTCTTCTATATCGCAGCGGTGATGGCAACCAAGCTGTTTGGCGATTCCTTTCCCCAATGGTTCGGATCGATCGGCTCGTCGCTCTATTCACTGTTCCAGATCATGACTCTGGAAAGCTGGTCGATGGGCATCGTCCGCCCGATCATGGAAGTCTATCCCTGGGCCTGGGGCTTTTTCGTGCCCTTTGTCCTGGTTACCAGCTTTGTCGTTCTCAACCTGTTTATCGCGATCATCGTCAATGCGATGCACGAGGAAACGGATGAGGAGCAGGCTGCCCAGAGAAACGAGATACTGGAAGAAATCCGGGCGCTCAGGCGGGAAATGAAAGCGGTGCGAACCAAGGGATCGGCCATTCAATAAAAAGACCGCCCCTGCATGACGCGGGGGCGGTAAGGCGCTCTTGAAAAGCGTTAAAATGGACTCAGAAAAAACCCGTCACGACGGCCAGCGCAATGATCGCAAGTACGATCGACAGGCCGAGTATTATGGTCATATGACGGGTAGTGAAACCCTGACGGGCGCTGGTTTTATCCAGTTTTTTCATAGATTATTCCTGTATTTCTAGTTGATCGATGAAAGGTTCGCCGACAGCATCCATGAGGATTCTTCGAGCGCACCTATCCGTGCGGTCAGCAGGTCAGCGGTGAAAACGTCATCGGCCTCTTCGGCGATTTTCACAAATTCGCGCATCTGGTTGGCCACGGTCAGCGTATCGTTGGACAGTTGCTTCAGCATCGCGTCGACATCGCCCCATTCCACCTGATCGTCGATCACGCTGTTGTTGATATAGGTGGACAGGCCAACCGGCGTTTTTGCGCCCAAGGCCCGAATCCGTTCGGCAATGGTGTCGATCGAGGCGGCGAGGTCTTCATATTGACCTTCGGTCAGTTTGTGGACACCGACAAACATGGGGCCGGTCACGTTCCAGTGAACCGACTGTGTCTTTTGATAGAGCACATAGGTGGATGCCAGTGTTTCACCAAGTTTTTCGGCCATTCTGGCACGATCAGTCTTATTGATATCGGTCTTCATTTCCCGAAGTTCTGCTGTCTTGACAGTCATAAATTCTTCCTTTCCTTCTGGTGCGCTCGACGAGCTGGCGGAGCGCGGTACCTGAAACATTTACGCGTTGATCGTGATTTGGTTCCTTGCGGAAACTGGCAAGGCGGCATTTGAAATTTTGCGGCCATGTTCAGGCAGGAGCGACAAGCGGCAAAGCGCCGGAAAAACGCCGCCGGTCGCCCCGGATTATCGGAACCAATCGGCCTGGTGTTGCGTAGATATCGTATAACCCCCCAACGAAAGGCAGACAGAAATGACCAATATCTCAAACGCAAAAATAGCAATCCTGGCGACAGATGGCTTTGAAAAATCAGAACTTTTTGAGCCAAGAAAACAACTGATCGCAGCGGGCTCAGAAATCACAATCGTGTCGCTGGAATCCGGCGCGATCAAAAGCTGGGATCAGAAGGACTGGGGCGAGAGCATCGATGTTGATATGACCCTGGACCAGGCCAATGAGAGCGATTTCGACGCGCTGGTCCTGCCCGGTGGCCAGATGAACCCGGACCTATTGCGGGTGGAGGCGAATGCGGTCGATTTTGTCAAAGCGTTTTTCGACGCTGGCAAGCCGATTGCGGCTATTTGCCATGCACCGTGGCTGCTGATCGAGGCAGATCTGGTGCAGGGCCGCAAGGTCACTGGCTATCCTTCGATCAAGACCGACCTGATCAATGCCGGCGCACGGTTCGAAGATAGCGAGGTGGTGGTCGACAATGGCCTGATTACCTCTCGGGATCCCGGAGATCTGGACGCTTTCTGCGCCAAGATTGTCGAGGAGGTCAGGGAAGGCCTGCACAAGCGTACCCGGAAAGCCGCCTGATTGGCACAGGGGCCGGTTCATGCGAATCCGGCCCCCGATGTTCGACTTCATGGAGGATTAATCCGGGAGCATTATAGTCAAGGCTCACCTTTCATCCTGTTCAGGCGTCGGTTCGCCTCAACCGCCTTAACAAATTCGGCCATCGTTTTTTAGCCAGAAGGATGTATGAATTAATCTATTCGCAAATTTTTGTAACCTTAAGGAGTAAAATATGAAGAATTTTCTGACCCTGATGACTGGCGCAGCATTGCTCGCTGCGACACCGGCGCTGGCGCAAGATGCTGCACCGGCTGTCGAAGCTCAGGTTGGCATGAAGGTTTTCGGCCCCAATGGCGGTGAAGTCGGAACCGTGGAATCGGTAAGCGATGGCGCCATAGTGGTGGATACCGGCACCAACAAGGCTGCGCTCGGCACCGAAGCCTTTGCAAAAGTCGATAATGGCTTGTCGATCATGATGACAAAGGTCGATCTTGATGCCGCCGTGGAAAAGGCGACCGCCGACGCAAAAGCCAGGTTGCTTGCCAGTCTGACCCCTGGCACCGAAGTGAAATCGGTAACCGGTGCCGCGGTGATCGGCACCATTCAGGCAAAAGATGCCGAATATGTAACCGTCGATCATGACGGTCAGGAAGTGAAGCTTCCTGTCGATGCGTTCATGGCTCAGGCCGATGGTGGCGTCGCCATCACGATGACCGAAGCCGAGTTTACTGCCGCGCTCGCCGGAACCCAATAAGCCATTGGCACCAAGCCAGAGGCAATGATATTTGGCGCTAGCAGCGGCGGGGAATGATCCCGCTGCTGCTAGTTGCTGAACTTCAATCCCAATTCATACATTGCAATCGCCGCCTGCGCCGCTTCGCCGCCCTTGTTCTTGCGCGTCTTGTCGGCTCGCGCCAGCGCCTGTTCTTCATTCTCGACGGTGATGATGCCATTGCCGATTGCTGCGCCATCCATGGTCAGCGCCATGATGCCGCGTGCACTTTCCCCGGCGACAATCTCGAAATGATAGGTTTCGCCACGAATGACCACGCCGATCGCGACATAGCCGTCATAGAGATCGCTATCGATCGCGAGCGAAATGGCGCCGGGAATTTCCAGCGCGCCTGGCACGGTCAGCACCTCGTGCTCGTGCCCGGCTGCTTTCAGCGCCTCGGTCGCCCCTTCGATCAGCATGTCGTTGAGATGGTCGTAAAACCGCGCTTCGACGATCAGGAATTTTGCCATTTTCTTTTGCTTTCTGTTTCCTACCCCCTCCTTTTCAAAGGAGGGGTTGGGGTGGTTTCTTTCGTCGAAGAACAGGTCTTCGCTTTTCAATTCATTTCTGGCGGTACCATAGTGGTTCGCTGACGCGAGCGATGCTTGCGCATCGCTACCACCCTCTGATCCCCTCCTCTAAAGAGGAGGGGCAGAAATTGCTATATTGCTATGCCGTCGCCAGCGCTTCGGCCGCTTCGCTGCTATGCTCTGCCGGCACCGCGCGCTGTCCGACGATCCGCAATCCATAAGCATCGAGCCCGACCAGATCATGGCTGGTATTGGTCAGCAATTCCATATCATGGACACCCAGTTCGGTGAGAATCTGCGCGCCGACACCATAGTCGCGCAGTTGGTCCATCTGCGGTGGCTTGCCGCCGCTCAGGCTGCGGACCTGTCCGGAATAGAAGTCGGGCACCCGCTGGCTGATGAAGACGATGATGCCGGCCCCTTCCTCGCCGATGATCTTCATCGATTCCTGCAGTATGTTGGCGCGGCCGGTTTCCAGTCCGAACAGGTCGGGGAAGATCGCGGTCGCATGCATCCGCACCAGGGTTGGCTTGTCGGGATCGACATGGCCTTTCTGCAGCACGATCTGTTCACTCTCGGTTGCGGTATTGTAGAAGGTCATGGCATTCCATTCGCCACCCCAACGGCTCATGAAGCGCGCTTCCTCGCGGCGCTCGGTCAGATGATCGTGGCGCAGGCGATAGGCGATCAGATCGCGGATCGTGCCGATTTTCATGCGGTGATGCTGGGCAAATTCGATCAGGTCATCGAGCCGCGCCATCTCGCCATCATCCTTCATGATCTCGCAGATCACGCCGGCGGGGTTGAGCCCGGCCAGACGCGAGACATCGACCGCCGCTTCGGTATGGCCAGCGCGGACCAGCACGCCGCCATTGCGCGCCTGCAACGGAAACACATGGCCGGGGGTGACGATCTCGTCCTTGCCCTTGGACCCGTCGATCGCCACGGCAACGGTGCGGGCGCGGTCGGCGGCGCTGATCCCGGTGGTGACGCCGTCGCGCGCCTCGATCGAGGTGGTAAAGGCGGTTTCATAGGCACCGCGGTTATTCTGGCTCATCATGTCGAGGCCCAGTTCCTCGACCCGGTCGCGCGACATTGCTAGACAGATCAGGCCGCGGCCATATTTGGCCATGAAGTTGATCGCATCGGGGGTCGCCATCTGCGCCGGGATGATCAGGTCGCCTTCATTCTCCCGGTCCTCGTCGTCGACCAGGATATACATGCGCCCGTTGCGCGCCTCGTTGATGATCTCTTCCGCCGTCGCCATCACGCCGCTACCGCCGCGCGCCAGATAGGTCTCCAGCTTGCCGAGCGTTTCCGCTGTCGGGTTCCAGTCTTC
>JAGPVK010000445.1 GCA_018067055.1 Sphingomonadales bacterium
ACCCAGATCGTGCTGCAGGAAGAGGCCGGTATCACCAAGGTCGTCGATCCGCTCGGTGGCAGCTATTATGTCGAGGCGCTGACCGACGAGTTGGTCGAAAAAGCCTGGGAGATTATCGAACGCGTCGATGCCGAGGGCGGCATGGCCAAGGCGGTTGCCGATGGCTGGCCGAAAGCGATGATCGAGGAAGCCGCTGCCGGTCGACAGGCCGCAGTCGACAAGGGCGATGCGGTGATCGTCGGGGTGAACAAATATCGTCTGGCCGAAGAAGACGCGATGGAAACGCTGGATATCGACAATGCGATGGTTCGCGATGGTCAGATCAAGCGGCTTGAGAAAATGCGCGCAGATCGTGACGAAGCAGCCTGTCAGGCAGCGCTCAAGGCGCTGACCGAAGGCGCGAAAGGTAGCGGCAACGTGCTGGCGCTCGCGGTTGATGCTGCGCGGAAGCGGGCTTCGCTCGGTGAAATATCCGACGCGATGGAAGCGGTCTTTGGCCGCTACGAAACGCGTCCGACGCCGGTCAAAGGCATTTATGGCGCTGCTTATGAGGGCAATGCCCGCTATGCTATGGTCATCGAAGGCGTCGACGCCGTGTCGCAGCGATTGGGCCGCAAACCAAAAATCCTGGTCGCGAAAATGGGGCAGGATGGTCATGATCGTGGCGCCAATGTCGTGTCCAGCGCCTTTGCCGATATGGGCTTTGACGTGGTTTCCGGACCTTTGTTCCAGACGCCCGGCGAAACGCGCGATCTCGCTCTGGCGGAAAATGTTGATGCGGTCGGCGCGTCCAGCCTTGCGGCGGGTCACAAGACCCTGATTCCCGAATTGATCAACCTGCTGAAAGAAGCCGGGCGCGGCGATATCAAGATTTTTGCTGGCGGTGTTATCCCGGCCAAGGATTATGAATTTTTGCGCAAGAGCGGCGTGGTCGGAATCTATGGACCGGGCAGCAATATTGTGGAATGTGCCGCGGACATATTGAGATTGCTGGGGCATAATATGCCTCCCGAAGAGAAAGCTGCGGAATGAGTTTGGACGAAAATATCAGTTCCCCGGCGCAGGCCGGGGCCCAGAATGATCCTGATCTATCGACTGGACTCCGGCCTTCGCCGGAGAACAATGTCCGCAACGACTGGACCCGCGAGGAAATCGCGGCGCTGTTCGACCTGCCGTTTGATGACCTGGTCTTTCAGGCAGCAACTGTGCACCGCGAACATCACAAACCGGGGCAGGTGCAGCTCTCGACCCTGTTGTCGATCAAGACCGGCGGCTGCCCGGAAGATTGCGGCTATTGCAACCAGTCCGCTGGCGCGAAGTCCGGGCTGAAGGCGGAGAAACTGCTCGACGTTCGCACGGTGCTGCAGACCGCAGCGCAGGCGAAGGATCGCGGTTCCTCGCGCTTCTGCATGGGCGCCGCCTGGCGCAATCCCAAGGACCGCGATATGCCGGCGATTATCGAGATGGTTCAGGGCGTGCGGCAGATGGGCATGGAAACCTGCATGACTCTGGGCATGCTGACCGAGAAACAGTCGCAGATGCTCGCCGAGGCGGGGCTGGACTATTACAACCACAATATCGACACCTCGCCGGAACATTATGAGAAGGTAATCACCACGCGCACCTTCGAGGACCGGCTGGAGACGCTGGAGAATGTCCGCAACAGCGGCATCAACGTCTGCTCCGGCGGCATCGTTGGCATGGGCGAAACCCGCGAAGACCGGGTTGGCTTTGTCCATGCGCTGGCGACCTTGCCGCGGCATCCGGAAAGCGTACCTGTAAATGCTCTGGTGCCGGTCAAGGGTACCGTGCTGGGCGATATGCTGGCCGACACGCCGCTGGCGAAGATCGACGATATCGAATTTGTCCGCACGATCGCGGTGGCCCGGATCACCATGCCGGCGTCGATGGTGCGCCTGTCCGCTGGCCGCGAAAGCATGAGCGAAAGCACGCAGGCGTTATGCTTCCTTGCCGGCGCCAATAGCATCTTCACCGGCGACAAATTGCTGACCACCGGCAATGCCGGCGATGATGCCGATGAGGCAATGTTTGCCAAGCTGGGGCTGGTGCCGATGGCGGCAGAGCAGCGGAATGTTGAGCTGGAGGCTGCTGAGTGAGTTTTACCGAACAACCGGGGCTGACCGTTGCTCAAAAGCTCGGTTGCTCCATCTATTCCCTTTCTGCGATTGTCGTTGGTGTTTTCGGAATTTTATTTTCAGCGCTCAGCCATTGTGCGCCTAACCCCGACGGATCCGGTTGTGAAAATGACGGCGTAGCCAAGTTTATTGCATTTCCCGTTTTACCGATTCTGCTATTTATTGGAGGCGTTCTGCTCGTGCGCCACATGACGAAAGACAAGACTTAATGTTCAAGAAAATTCTTATCGCCAACCGCGGCGAAATCGCCTGCCGGGTTATCCGCACTGCCCAGAAAATGGGGATCAAGACGGTTGCCGTCTATTCCGATGCTGATGCGCGCAGCCCCCATGTAAAAATGGC
>JAGPVK010000096.1 GCA_018067055.1 Sphingomonadales bacterium
CGGACTGTTGAGGACCAGCTTGTTGTCCTTGCTGATCCGCATCACATCATCATAGCTGGTGACCAGCCAGAACGGATCGTGGATGTCGTCATTGACCACCTTCACCACCGGCGTTTCGCTGCGCAGCCTGTCGAACCGGTCGAGCAGTGCATCCCAGTCGACATAATTGACCGGGTCGATAACCGCCTGCGCATCCGCGCCGGATAGAATCGGCTCTGCTTGCGTTGCCATCAGACTGCCTCGCTTTCCTGCTTCTTCCAATATTCGTCGCGCAGCAGCCGCTTGTAGAGCTTGCCGGTAGCATGGCGCGGCAGCTCTGCGAGAAAGTCGATCCGGCGCGGAACCTTGATGCCGGACAGCGACTGGCGGAGATAGGCTTCCAGCTCCTGCGCCAGTTCCTCGCCAGCATCGGCCATGTCCATCGGCTGCACGACCGCTACCACCTTCTCGCCCATATCTTCGTCCGGCGCGCCGATGACCGCGGCATCGGCAACCTTGTCATGGGTGACCAGCAGATTCTCAATCTCCTGCGGATAGATATTCACCCCGCCGGAAATGATCATGAAGCTCTTGCGATCGGTCAGATAGAGAAAGCCGTCCTCGTCAAGCTTGCCGACATCGCCGAGCGAGGTCCAGCCCTTGGCGTGGGTGGCCGCCTTGGTTTTTTCGGGATCATTATGATATTCGAACTTGGAGCCGCTCTCGAAATAGATCTGGCCTTCCTCGCCGACCGGGACTTCCTCGCCATTTTCATCGCAGATATGCACCACGCAATTGATCGGCTGCCCGACCGTGCCCTTGTGCGTCAGCCAGCCTTCGCTGTTGCAGAAGACGAAGCCATTGCCTTCGGTTCCGGCATAATATTCATTGAGCACCGGTCCCCACCATTCGATCATCGCTTCCTTGATCGGCACCGGTACCGGCGCCGCAGCGTGGACCGCGCTCTTGATCGAGGACACGTCATATTTGTTGCGGACCTCCTCCGGCAGTTTCAGCATCCGGACGAAATGGGTCGGCACCCACTGGCCAACATCGCACTTATATTTCTCGACCAGCTGCAGCGCATGTTCGGGATCGAATTTTTCCATGATGATGCTGGTGCCGCCAAGCGCCTGCACGGCGATGTTCCAGCGCAGCGGCGCAGCATGATAAAGCGGCGCCGGCGAAAGATAGACGCAATCCTTGTGAAACCCGAAAATCGCCTCGGCCAGCCCGGCGATGCCATTGGGTCCAGCGATATTTTCCTCCAGCGGCAAGGGCAGTTTCACGCCCTTGGGCTGGCCGGTGGTGCCAGACGAATAGAGCATGTCGATACCGGCGCGCTCGTCGGCAATCGGCGTGTCCGGCATCGATTCGAGCACCGCCTCGATATTGCGATCGTCTTCCGCACCAAAGATCAGCTGCTCGACATCGGGATTCAGCGTGCGCAGCTGATCGACGACCGGCAACATTTTCTGCGAGCTGATCAGCAGCTTGGCACCGGAATCTTTCAAGATATAACTGACTTCATCGGCGGTCAGACGGCTGGAAATGGCAACCTGAAACAGGCCGGATCGTTGTGATCCCCAAGTAACCGGGAAAAATTGCCGATGGTTTTCCATGCAGATTGCGACGGTATCGCCGATCTGCAGACCGCGGCTGCGATACAGCTGCGCGACCTTGTTGGACAGCCTGTCCAGCTCTCCATAGGTGATGATTTCCCCGGAACTGGCCATGATGACGGCCGGCTTGTCAGGATTTTCTCGTGCGTGGACAGAAGGATGCATGGTCCGGTGTTCTCCAAGAGTTCGATCGCCTGCTGCGGCGATTCGCTTTCCCGGCACCATGGTTTAATCGCACAGTTAAATCAATCGATAGTCTCGTCAACCAACGATAGAATCGAGCAATTACCCCCTAGTTCTCCACATAAATATCCACAGGCACGGCCAGATCGGCAAATATCCGGCCGATCGGCGCCATGCTGGTCGCGCCCTGCTCGATTTCCGATTCGAGCATCGTCTGGCTGGCGGCACCCTTGAGCAGAACCACCACGGTGCGCGCTTCGCAAATCGCCGCCTTGGTGATCGTGACCAACGGCGTGTCGCCACCTTCTGGGAGCAAGCCAACGGCTATTTTTTCCGGCGGGCCATCCAGCGCTTCTTCCATGTCGGCGCTTTCCATGATCCCGGCAGTGCTGCCGTCGGCGCCCATGCCGAGCAGCACCAGATCGGGTGGCCATTTGGTGTCGCGCAACCGTGCGTCGGCAGCGGCACCGGCCATATGATAATCCTCATGCTCCGGCGCCAATGGCAGCACCCGTGCACCGCGCGTCAGGAACAGACTCGCCAGCTTCTTCACATGGCTGCGCGGGTCATCGAGCGGCACCAGCAGGTCATCGGTCGGGATGATCGTAACATATTTCCACTTGATCGGCTTGGCCGCCAGTGCCTCGAGCACCGGCATCGCGTCATCACTGGCCGGTAGCGCCAGCAAGGCATCACCGCGCGCATCCAGCGCGCTTTCGATGATGAACTGGATATCGCCGGCAACCGCATCGACCATCTCGGCCGGATCGTCAAAATCCCACCATTCGAGCATCGACTCCTCACCTTCGGGCAGGTCATCCATATCAAAATCTTCTATCGCATCTTCGAATTCGTTCATTTTTCTGTCCGTTAGCCAAATTTTCTCGCGCTTCTAACCGGTGTTCCGGTCGAAACAAAGGTGAAACATGAGATTTTTCCGGCGCATTGCTAGTTTGCAGGCAGCTCCGCCGGCGGCTCATCCAGCATCAATTCCGATGGCCGCAATATGGTGAGCGACGCGGGTGCGCCGTTACCTTCTTCGCGCGCGCTGATATCGACCTGGATGAAGCGCTGATCCTCGGTCAGCTTTGCATCCTGTGCCCATTGCCATTGCCAGCCGCCATTCTCGACCGTTCCGTTCTGCTGACCCAGAGCGGGCGGGCGCGGGTCGGTGAGAATCTCGACCGCCCGGTTGCGGACCACCGTTTGCGCCACAACGCGCAGTTCCAGTTCGGCGGCATTGTGGGTCGTATAGGCCTGCAGCCGGATCAGCGACAGCGCAGCGAGACTGAACACCGACAAGGCGACCAGCATCTCGATCAGGGTAAAGCCACGTTCCCCAGATTTGGCAGGACTGTATTTGCCGAGCCGCATCACGGCGCTGCTCCCGCCAGCTTGACATCGCCCATCGGCGCAATCAGCACGCGGCGACTTTGCGTCTCGCCCTGCAGCACAAGCTCGGCCTGATCACTCGGCAGGCCGGTGCTTTCAAAGCTGATCATCATCGTCCCGTTGTCACCGGTGTTCGCGGTCACGCCGCTCGACCAGTTGGTCGACACAAACGGCTTGTCCTCGATCACCGACCAGCTGCCCTTGCGCCGTTCCAGAAAGCTGTAGCCGGAAGGCGTGATCTGTACCGCCATCGGTCGCGATTGCAGGATCGCATTGTCGCGCAGCGCCGCTGTGCGCGCGGCGAAGCGCTGGGCATCTTCCTCGAGCTTGCTGCTGCCGCTGGGGAAGGAAAAGACCACCACCGATGCCATCAGCCCGATGATCAGCAATACCACCATCAATTCCACCAGAGTGAAGCCCGATGCATTTTCGCTTGCGGTTGGCATTTTCTTTGCGATCATTATCGTTCATTTAGCGAGTTGAGCGGAGCGAGTCTTGCAGAATCCATGAACCCCTGCAATGACAGCGGCATAAGAAAAGAAACGCAGGGCAAGGAAATATTCAATGGCAGACGTCACTCTCTACGAGAAAAATGACCGCATCGTTACAATCACGCTGAACAAGCCGGAAACGCGCAATGCGCTGTCGAAAGATTTGTGCGAGGCGCTTGTCAATGCAATCAACCGGGCAGACGCAGACGCCGGTGTCAGTTGCGTCGTGCTCGCCGCCAACGGCAAGAGCTTTTCTTCCGGCGGCAATCTTCACGAGATCAAGGCGATGACCGCCGACCAGAATATGTCTCCGCTGGAAATCGAGAATTGGTACAAGACGGGTATTCAGCGCATCCCGCTGGCCTTTTCGCAAATCTCGGTGCCGGTGATTGCCGCGGTCAACGGCCACGCGATCGGCGCCGGCAATGACCTGACCACGATGTGCGATATCCGCATCGCCGGCGAGGACGCAATCTTCGCCGAGAGCTTCCTGCGCGTCGGTCTCATTCCCGGCGACGGTGGCGCCTGGTTGCTGCCGCGGATCGTCGGTCAGGCCCGGGCCAACCAGATGCTGTTTACCGGTGAATTTATCGATGCACAAAAAGCGCTTGATTATGGCCTGGTGTCGGAAGTCGTTGCCAACGACAAGCTGCTCGAACGCGCCTATGAACTGGCCGAAATGGTCGTCGGCCTGCCGCCATTGGCGATCCGCAAGACTAAAGAACTGGTCCGTACGGCGCAGAGCGTGACACTGAAGGAAAATCTCGATCAGGCGGCTCTGTTCCAGGGCGTGTTGCAACAGATGGACGACCATCGCGAGGCGATTGATGCGATACTCGAAAAACGCAAGCCGGTGTTCAAGGGGGCGTGATTGCCGGGGAGACTATTCTCCCGCGAAGGCGGAAGTCTATCTCCCCATAGTGCGTATAAGCAGCTTCGGGAGATGGGCCCCTGCCTGCGCAGGGGAACAATAGGAGGGATAGAATGAAAAAGACCGCTATTTTGATTGCAGCCCTGATATCGGCTGTTCCTATATTGGCTGCCCCTCCGCAAGGCGTCGCAACCGAAGCGACGAAGGCCGCCAATGCGGAAGTAGCGGCAGAGTTGCCGATTGCCGACCAGAGTGATTTCGAAAATGCCAATCGCGGCCTGCTCGCCAAGATCCCGGGCGACAAGATCCTCAACGAGGATGGCTCGGTCGCCTGGGATTCGCACCAGTTCGACTTTATCACCGGCGCGGCGCCGGACACGGTCAACCCGTCGCTCTGGCGGCAGGCGAAACTCAACAGCGTCCACGGCCTGTTCGAAGTGGTCCCCGGCATCTATCAGATTCGCGGCTATGACCTGGCCCAGATGACGCTGATCGCCGGCAAGACCGGCTGGATCGTTGTCGATCCGCTGACCACCCCGGCGCCGGCGAAAGCCGGACTGGCGCTGGCCAACAAGACCCTCGGCGACCGACCGGTTGTCGCGGTGATCTTCACCCACAGCCATGGCGACCATTTTGGCGGTATCGCCGGTGTCGCCTCGCCCGAGGATGTCCGGTCTGGCAAGATACAGATCATTGCCCCGCACGGCTTTCTCGCCGAATCCGTCGGTGAAAGCGTGATTGCCGGCACCGCGATGAACCGCCGCGTGCAATATCAGTTCGGCACCGCTCTGCCGGTCGGCACAACCGGCCATGTCGGCGGCGGCCTTGGCCAGAAACTGTCGAGCGGTGATGTGTCGCTGGTGCCGCCGACCCGGTCGATCAGCAAGGACGGAGAGACGCTTCTTCTCGACGGTATCAGCTTCGATTTTATGGATGCCGGCGAAACCGAAGCACCGGCCGAGCTGGTTTTCTACATGCCGCAGTTTAAGGCGCTGCACACAGCGGAAGTGGCGACCCGCACTTTTCACAATGTGCTGACACCGCGCGGCGCGCTGGTGCGCGATACGCTGAAATGGAGCAAGGTGATCGACGCGATGCTCGCCAGATATGGCGCGAAATCAGACGTCATGCTGGCCTCGCATCACTGGCCGACATGGGGATCTGACAACGTGAAAACCGCGCTGAAAAACCAGCGCGGCATCTATCGCTATGTCCATGACCAGACCATGCGCCAGGCCAATCAGGGCGCGACGATGCACGAGATCGCCGAGAATATCGGCGAACCGGATTTCGCCAAGAGCGACTTTGGCGTGCGCGATTATTACGGCACGCTCAACCATAACAGCAAGGCGGTCTACCAGCGCTATTTCGGCTGGTGGGACGCGGTCCCGGCCCATTATCACGAACTGCCGCCAGTCGAAGCCTCGAAAAAATATGTCGAAGCGATGGGCGGGACAGACAAGGCGCTGGCGGTTGGCGAGAAGGCTTTCAACGAAGGCGATTATCGCTGGGCGGCCACGGTCTTCAACCATCTCGTATTCGCCGATCCGGCTGATGAAGCGGCCAAGCAATGGCTGGCCTCGACATACGAACAGCTGGGCTTCCAGTCCGAAGCAGGAACCTGGCGCAATATCTATCTGGTGGGTGCCAGGGAATTGCGCGAAGGCAATAATGTGAAAAATTCGATCAGCACCGCCAATGCCAAGGTGCTCAGTGGCATCCCGGCGGTTGACCTGTTCGACGCCATGGCAACCCGCTTCAATCCGGCCAAGATGCAGGGTGACGGCGGTATCATCCGCTTCTGGTTCCCCGACCGGAAAGAGGCGGTCAGCATCGATCTCGGCAAAAGCGTGATGTTCCCGCGCCGAGAGGATTACGCGATTACCGCCGACGGATCAGACACGCAGATCACCATCAGCCGGGCAGAATTTACCAAGCTGCTGATGTGGGAAACCAGTCCGATGGCGCTGATCCGGGACAAGCAGATGATCATCAGCGGAAATGATGCCCTAATGGCCACCATGTTTCTGGCGCTGGATGAGGTAAACCCGCAATTCGATATCGTTACGCCATGACGAACAGAGGGCAAATCAGACCCGTTCGTGCTGAGCTTGTCGAAGCACCCTGGCAAGCGTCCTTCGACAGGCTCAGGACGAACGGCGAGAGCAACAAAGGCCAAGACAATGCAACGATTTAACTTTCCCGTTATTCAGCCCGATCCCGCTCTCGAGGAGTTGCGAGCCGACTTGCAGGCGTTCCTCAAGCAAGAGCGCGATGCGGGCAATTTCAAACCCGAACCGGAATGCTGGATGGCCTCCGCCGATCCGGAATTTTCCAGAAAAATGGGCAAGCGCGGCTGGATTGGCCTGACCTGGTCAAGCCAATATGGTGGCCACGACAAGTCGGCGCTCGAACGCTATATTGTGACCGAGGAAACCCTGCGTGCGGGCGCTCCGGTTGGCGCGCACTGGATTGCTGATCGCCAGCACGCGCCGATGCTGCTCAAACATGGCACCGAAGAGCAGAAGCTTGACATCCTGCCGCGGATTGCTGCCGGCGAATGCTATTTCGCCATTGGTCTGAGCGAACCCGGCGCTGGCTCAGATCTCGCCAATGTCAAGACCAAGGCCGAGAAGGTCGCCGACGGCTGGAAGATCAACGGACAGAAAATCTGGTCCTCCGGCGCCCATATCTCGCATTATATGGTGGCCCTGCTGCGCACCTCGCCCGCCGATGGCCGCAACCGCCATGTCGGCCTGTCGCAGATCATGATCGATCTCAGCCTGCCCGGCGTCACCATCAAGCCGATTGTCGACCTGTCCGGCGATGCCCATTTCAACGAAGTCTATTTCGAGGATGTGATTGTGCCCGAAGACTGCCTGCTCGGCGAAGAAGGCGGCGGCTGGGCCCAGGTGACCGGCGAACTGGCGATGGAACGCTCCGGTCCGGAACGCTTCCTGTCCAGCTATATCACGCTGGAAACCGCGCTATGGCAGCTCAGCGGAAAATTGGGATCGGATTCGCAAGCGCGGCTAGGCAAGCTGATCGCCAATCTGCGGACCCTGCGCGGCATGTCGTGGGCGATCGCCAATCTGCTCGATCAGGGCGTGTCGCCCGAAACCGAAGCGGCCCTGGTCAAGGATCTCGGCAACCGGCTGGAAAATGACCTGACCCAGCAAGTCCGCGCGATGCTCGATGACCTGCCGTCCGACCAGTGGAGCCCCGACATGCGACGGATCATGAATATCGGCGTGCTGCGCTCCCCGCCCAACACGCTGCGCGGCGGGACAACCGAAGTGATGCGCGGGATCATTGCCCGCCAGTTGGGGTTACGCTGATGGTTATACAGAATTGTGCTCCGCACTCGATGCGGAGCCCCGGAGGCAAGAGCCCTCTTCGTAATTCACAGCTCCGCATCAAGTGCGGAGCACAGGCGGAGATCGTCACATGATCAACACCGAAGGCATGGTCGCGGAAACCGCGGCAAAAATTTACACCGATCTGTGTGGTCGTGAAGTCCCGCACAAGGCCGAAGCCGGTGAGTATCCACAAGCCTTGTGGAATGCACTGACCGAAAATGGCCTGCCGCTGGCCTGGGTCAGCGAAGCCAATGGCGGCTTTGGCGCAGAATTGGACGAAGTTGTCGGAGCCATCTGGGCTTCGGCGCAGGCGGCCTCTCCGGTGCCTTTTGCCGAAACGCTGGTCGCCAACTGGATGCTCGACCGGGCTGGCCTGGCGCCCGCAGATAGCAGCGCCAGCTTCGCGATCAGCGGCCGGACGCCGAGCGCCGACATTCCCTTTGGCATGCACGCCGACAAGATCGTGCTGTTCGACGAGACTCATCAGGAAATCTCCCTGTTCGACAATCGCCTCGCCGTCCGCTCGCCGGAAGCAGCGCTGTCACCCGATGGGATGACCCAGTTCATCTTTTCCGGCCATGTGGCAGAACAGTCCGCCAGGACCAGTCTCTCCCGCCGGGCGGTGGAAGCGATGATCCTGACCGTCCGCGCGGTTCAGATGGCTGCGTCGATGGAGACCGCACTGAACCTGTCGATCGACTATGTCTCGCAGCGCGAACAATTCGGGCGGCCGCTGTCGAAATTTCAGGCGATCCAGCACCAGCTCGCCGTCGCGGCCTCCGAATGCGCTGCTGCAACCATGGCCGCAACCCAGGCAGCCAGCGCCATTATCCGCCACAGCGACGATCCGGAACAGGCGTGGCACGAGGCGGTGATTGCCAAAGTCCAGATCGGCCACAGCGTCGAGGCCGTGACCGTACCGTTCCATCAGGTCCACGGCGCGATGGGCTATACGCAGGAATATGATCTGCACCATCATACCCGCCGACTCTGGGCGTGGCGCGACGCGCTCGGCAACGAACATCACTGGTCAAAGATGCTCGGTGCAGAGCTTGCTCTAACGTCACCGGACCAAATCTGGAAAGGCGTGACAACCGGCCATTGGGTTGCTAGTTAATCGCGCGATTAAATGATTCCCGGATGGAGCAGACATGCTTCCAATCCTTCCAATGACAGGAGCATATCCCATGAAAACACGCATTACCGAACTATTCGGCATCGAACATCCGATCATTCAGGGCGGCATGCATTATGTGGGATTTGCCGAACTCGCCGCCGCCGTATCCAACGCTGGCGGGCTTGGTATCATTACCGCATTGACCCAGCCTTCTGCAGCAGCGCTGGCCGACGAAATCGCCAAATGCCGGGACATGACCGACAAGCCATTCGGCGTGAACCTGACCTTCCTGCCGGTGGTCAATTCGCCCGATTATGAAGGGATGGTCAAGGCGATCATCGAAGGCGGCGTCACGGTCGTCGAAACCGCCGGTAACAACCCGGTGCAGGTGCTTCCCGCGTTGCATGATGCAGGGATCAAGGTAATCCACAAATGCACCGCCGTCC
>JAGPVK010000098.1 GCA_018067055.1 Sphingomonadales bacterium
AATTCGCATAACCGCTGCCAAAGTCATCCAGCGCGATTTTTATGCCTGCAACGCTTAATTCTGCCAGATTGTCACGCGCTGTCTGCGACTTGTCCATGACCGCAGTCTCGATAATCTCGATCAGGACCGAGTTGGGGTCGATTTTGAATTCCCGGAGCGTGTCGAGAAAATTCTTTGCATATCCAAGCGAAGCAACATCGCTGGGGCTCGCATTGACCGAGAAATATTCGATGCTTCCGCTTTCAAGAAATTCGGCCAGTTCCTTGCATGCGCGTCTGAGGACAATTTGATCCATATGCACCAGCAGGCCCAATCGCCCGGCAATGAAAATGAATTCGTCCGGGGCAATGGAGCCCAGTTCCGGATGCGTCCAACGGGCCAGGACCTCGACACCCTGGATATTGCCTTCTCGTGCCTCAACGATCGGCTGGTATACAGCCGCGATTCCCTGCTCCTTGATTGCCGTTCTCAGGCCTGCTTCAAGCTGTCGCAGCCGCAAGTCATCGGAATGGTCGGAAGTCTCGAATTTTCGGACACCTCCTTTACCGGCATTCTTGGCCTTCATCAGGGCGAGATCGGCATAATGTTTCAACTCGCTGAGATTCTTTGTGTCGAACGGGTATCTTGTAAAGCCCAGCGAACCCGATGCATCGACTTCTCGCCTGAATTCGGTGACCGGCCGAAAAATATGATCGGCTATTTGCTGAAGCTGTGCTTCAACCTGCTGCGTCGACTGACCGGCGCACTCCATCAGCACGGCAAACTCGTCACCACCAAGCCGGGACACGGAGAAGATAGAGTCGATAGATTGCAATCGTTCAGCCACTTGGCAAAGCACCCGATCACCCATCCGGTGTCCGAATGTATCGTTTATATGCTTGAAATCGTCGAGATCGATATAGACAAGCGTGAAGGAGCCGGACATCTCGTCAAAGCGCTTGGAAAGCGACTGCAGATCTGCCTGGAAGCCGAGGCGATTGCCAACTTTTGTCATCGGATCGGTCTGGGCCAGGCTTTGGGCAGTCTCACGTTCACGCTCAAGATCGCGCAAACGTTTTTCGTAATGCTTGGCGTGGCCGTCTGCCCTGTTCTGCAATTGAGATAACAAGAGATTGTTTTTTTCCTGGGCGCTCTTGTAGTCCGAACGTGTTTTCCTGAGATCTTCCGGGCATGCCACGGATTCGATGATCAGCCCAATCAGACCGGGCTTGCCATCTTCCAACGTGATCGGAAATTTTCGCGTGAGTGCGAATGTACCTTCGCCAATTTCTTCGAAGCTCGTACTTGCCTGCCCACTGAATACGAGATCATCTTCTCGCCAAAAGATATCGACCTGTTCTTCGTCAAACAGACTGGTGTCGTCGCGCCCGATGAAGTCGTCGAGACCGATCAGATCGGTGAAGGCCTGATTGCCGTAAATCCAGCTATGATCGGCGGCCTTTGCGAATACTGGAAGCGGCAGCGCGTCCAGCATCTGTTTGATTTCGGTCGAGGTCAACATCGCTCAAACCGACCCGATGATGGTTGTGGGGCGGCAGGCAAAGGTCCGGGCAAACTTGAAACTCTGATCACTCACAATCCGGGCGCGTCTCGATAGCGCCCGCATTGCCCATGCAGTTGAAGCAACCATTTTGCGATATTGCAGCAGGAAAAATAACCACCCGGTTCGGCCAGCATGCTGAATCTACTCTGATGTCTGCATGCCGTCTCCAACATTGAACCTTACCCCGCTTTGCACAATCCCTTTGCGAAATTACGGTCATAAGCTGCGAGAGTTAAGCCGAAATAAATATTGAATAAAATATTGGCACAACCGCCACGGCTACAAGATTATCAGGGAAACGCTGGACCGACTACTGCTTCCTGGGTTCGGCGCACCCGATCCTGTCATTGAGCGTCTAGCCACGACGGCCAAGACACGGCCGAACACAGTAAAAAGCAATCCGCTAGTCAAAATGCTACTTGTTGCTCGCGGCAGAAAACATGAGCCAAGACTCCCTTTCCATCCTTTGCCAGGAGCTTGGTCATCGCTATCCAGAACCGCCGGGTCTTTATCAAACAGCGCCCCAAGGGCATGCCGGTCATCGATGATTTCGGTGTCGAGGACGAGGCCATTGAAGATATCCCGCCGGGGCATGTCGTCGCCAAGGTCGACACGCTCTCGATGGATGCCTGGATTCGCACCACCCTGAACGAGGAAGGGATGCACCGGACCGGTGATATCGGCTCGACTATCCGCGCGCTCGGGGTCGGACAGATCATCGAGAGCAACAGCGACAAGCTGGCCGTGGGCGACTGGGTCTACGGGCCGATGTCGGCGCAAACGCACGCCTTGCTGGCGGACAGCGCCGCGACCAGGATAATGCCCGAAGACGGGATACCGCCAGGCGCCTTTGCCGGACCGCTGGGCATTACCACTGGTCTCACCGCGTGGGTCGGACTGGTCAGCGTCGGCGAAGTTCAGAAAGATGACGTCGTGGTTGTTTCGGGCGCCGCTGGTGCGGTCGGATCGGTGGTCGTCCAGCTGGCGAAACAGCGCGGTGCCTTTGTCATCGGCATTGCCGGTGGTCCGGACAAATGCACCTATCTGACCGATACGCTCGGCGCGGATATTGCGATCGACTATAAAAATAGTGACGTTGGCGAAGCGCTGGCAAAGGCTGCGCCCGATGGTCTCGACATATTTTTTGATAATGTCGGTGGCCAAATTCTGGATCACGCATTGGGCAACCTTGCGCAATCAGGCGCGCGGGTGGTGATTTGCGGCGCAATTTCCCAATATCAGAATCTTGGCGATGTGCGGGGACCGAAACTCTATCTGCGACTGGCCGAGCGCAACGCCTCGATGCGCGGCTTTGTCGTCAGCCATTATGCGGCACATTATCCGCAAGCGATTGCGGAAATATCCAACCTGCTGCGCAGCGGAAAGCTGGTCTTGCCGGAGCATGTGGTCGAGGGCATCGACCAGTTTCCGGAGGCGCTGTTCATGCTGTTCAACGGCAAGCATCTCGGCAATCTGGTGGTGCGGCCCTGATCAGCAGCACGGCCTATCGAACCGGAATCGGCGTCACGGTATTCTGAACCTTACGGAATTTCGATAATAAGACGCAATGGGCTTGCCTTGTTGGTCGCGAGCCGGAGTAAATTTGGCTCTCTTCATCAGTGATCGACAAACCACATCATCGAAATCCTTGGGCCGGGTAGACTGCTGGATATTGCAGGCGGTTGGATCACCCTTGTCATCCACACTCATGCGAAAATGGACGATGGCCTCTTTCCCTTTTGCGAGCATGCCGCGGGGATAGTCATTGGTATTGACCCACCGGCCGGGATTGCCATCCGGCCGCGTAAGCGCGGAGAGATTACGATGTCTTTTGACGTCGATGCCCCAATGGGTCATCAACTCGTCCTGACAGGTAGAAAGAGCCGCGAAAGGTTTGTCCATCGCCCCCAGTTTCAGGGTCACCGGTCGTGATAGAGGGCGTCCAATGGTCAGTTCGGTAACAGCCGCTTTGCGCTCTTCGCTGATCGGCGGCAAAACAAACACGCCCTTCTCCGATTTTTTGATTTTTTCTTGCTCACTCTCGGTCAGAGGAGATATCCGCATTTGGCCGTGAAAGATTAGCGCAGGCTTTCCATCGCCCATCGTGCCAGCGACAAAACCATGTTCCTGCTCTGCCTCCGTAGGACCAAATTGGATGGCAGCGGGCCTCGTCGAGTGTTTCAGCGCGACAGGTTTACCGACAACCGTAAGTTGAAAGTCGTCTCCAGGAGAAAATCTGTTGAAAATTGCGAAGACAATTTCGTCTTCGGCGCCAAATTTGCGGATCAGTCTGCAACTATCGTCAGCGTAATCAACGGTCCAGTTTGAACTGGGTTCGAGCGCGATAGGACCCCGTTCTGCTGCGGTTGCAATAGTGTTTGTCGCGCAGCCACAAAACAAGATCAACAGTTTGGAAATAGAATGAGTCATATGATCAGGATAAGCCATGCAAGATCGAATGCAATATGCTTTGAAGCTGGTATGCGCGGACCGGAACGGGAGTCCCCCCGCAACATGCTACCTCGTTACAAATTTGGGCCGGGTGCGATTGGCAAAGGCGACCAGCGACAGCATTACCGGAACCTCCACCAGCACGCCGACCACAGTGGCGAGCGCCGCGCCGCTGCCCAGTCCGAATACGCCGATCGCCACGGCCACGGCCAGCTCGAAGAAATTGGAAGTGCCGATCAGGGCGCAGGGGGCCGCGACATTATGCGGCACTTTCCAGGCCCAGGCAGCGGCATAGCTGACGAAGAATATCCCATAGCTCTGGATGATGATCGGCACCGCGATCAGCGCGATCAGCAGCGGCTGCGTCACGATGGTCTGCGCCTGAAAGGCGAAGAGCAGTACGACCGTCAGCAACAGTCCCAGCACCGAAAGCGGTTTGACCCGTCCGGTAAAGGCGGTAATCGCCGCTTCCCCGCTCCCTGATCGGGCCAGCAAGGTCCGGCGAGTCAGCGCCCCGGCGACCAGCGGGATCACGACATAGAGCAGCACCGAGAGCAGCAAGGTTTCCCATGGCACGGCAATATCGGTGACGCCGAGCAACAGCGCGACAATCGGCGCAAAGGCAAAGATCATGATGATGTCGTTCACAGAAACCTGCACCAGCGTATAAGCGGGATCGCCTCTGGTCATCTGCGACCAGACAAAGACCATCGCCGTGCACGGCGCCGCGCCGAGCAAGATCAGCCCGGCGATATATTGCTGCGCATCATCGGAGGAGATCAGACCCGCGAATATATATTGGAAGAACAGGACCGCCAATGCCGCCATGGTGAACGGCTTGATAAACCAGTTGACGATTATGGTGATGACCAGGCCCTTTGGCTTTTCACCAATATGCCTGAGGCTGGCGAAATCGACGCCGACCATCATCGGATAGATCATCGCCCAGATCAGCACAGCGACCACCAGATTGACCGAGGCATATTCAAGTCGCGCCAGACCAGCGACCGCATCAGGCGCGATATTGCCGATCAATATGCCCGCC
>JAGPVK010000331.1 GCA_018067055.1 Sphingomonadales bacterium
CTGGATTGACGATCTGCCGTTCGAACAGGCGCTCCAGCGCTTGGCGCAGGAACCCACGGTCAATATCGAAGGCCTGGTCGCCGGCTATACCGGACCGGGTGGCAAGACCGTGCTGCCGGGCCGGGCCGTAGCCAAGCTTGATCTGCGGCTGGTCCCGAACCAGACTCGCGCCGAAGCCCAGACCAAGTTGCGCGCGCATCTCGACGCCCATGGCTTCCCGGACATCGAGGTCAATGTCAGCGGCGGCTATGACCCGACCGAAGTCGATGAGAACAGCCGCCTGATTCAGACCGCACTGGCCACCTATGAGCGCGCCGGAATCAAGGCGACGATCAACCCGCGGCTAGCCGGATCCTGGCCAGGCGCCACCTTCACCGCCCCACCGGTCTCCATTCCGGCTGGTCATTTCGGCATGGGCCATGGCGCCGGCGCCCATGCGCCGGACGAATATTATGTCATCGAATCGACCAACCCGAAAGTCGCCGGCCTGGTCGATGCGACGATGGGCTATGCCGACTTCCTGTATCAGCTGGCCGCGATCAAATAGACGTGCATCCGGGTTGCCGTTAGTGGTGAGCTTGTCGAACCACGCCTCTGGGCTTGAGGCGCCCTTCGACATGCTCAGGACTAACGGTTAAACCACCACATCTTTCACCATCAAATATCACCGAAGGCCTTCAGCGCAGCAGGCGCTACGATATCACCCCATTCCTGCACGAAATGGCCTGCCTCCTCGATCAGCAGCGGTTCCGGGCAGCCGTTGATCAGGCTGTGCATTATCTTCATCACCGGTGGTCCAAGCACCGGATCGGAACCGCCGATCGCCATGAAGCTGGGCCCCGACCACTCGCTGCTCCAGAAGGCGGCGGCCTGCTGGCTGACCGCGACACCATCCATATCGGGCTCGACCGGCACCAGCGCCGGAAAGGTCCGCGCACCGGCCTGATAGCTGTCATCCGGATAGGGTGCATTATAGGCGGCAATTTCCGCCTCGCTCATCTCCGGCGTGCCGCGCGCGATAATCTGGCCCGCGTCAAAGTCCGGCACGGTCAGCGCATATTGCTTCCACGCATTAAAGCCGTCACCCGCACCAGTGCCCAGACCGAGAGCGGTGTTCATGATAATCAGCCGCGCCAATCGCGCCTTGAAACGCTCATCGACCGGCAGTGTCAGCCCGATCAGCCCGCCCCAGTCCTGCACCACCAGCGTGATATTCTTGAGGTCCAGCCGCTCGACCAGCGCCAATATATGGTTGCGGTGAAAATCGAACGTATAGGCGTCAAGATCGGTTGGCTTGTCCGACCGGCCAAAGCCGAAGAAATCCGGACAGATCACCCGCGCACCAGTGGCGGTAAAATGCGGGATCATCTTGCGGTAGAGATACGACCAGCTGGGTTCGCCATGCAGACAGAGAAAGGTCTTCTCCGCATCGGCTGGCCCGGTATCGACATAAGCGGCACGCAACCCTTCATAGCCGGGCAGGTCATCGACATAATATACCGGGAAATCAAAGTCCGGGAGATTGGCGAACCGGTCCTCGGGTGTGCGAATGGCGGATATCGTCATGGTCGGGTTCCTCTCAGCTTTTGATATCGAATCTGTCAGGGTGCAGAGAGCGGGTCAAGCGCGAATGGACCGCCCTGAATGATCTGCGCCCGCAATCGGCCATAGTGAAAATATCCTGGAAAACTTTACAAAGATCGACGCTTTTAGTTTTTGTGACTTTTGCCCCAAAGCCGCCGAATATCGAGAGATTTTCAACGCCCAACCGGCCCCGAGTGTGACCTTTCAAATGACCGCCCGGGACGCGCCGGTCATCAAGGGGAGAGAAGCACGGGAGACTCATCACACAGCGGAGCATAGGGGTGATGGGATGCTGTAGGAAAGCCCCGTTGTACACCCACCAGGCCACCGGGCGATCCGTCGCCACTGCCTCGTCCCGATTTGCGGTTCCGCCGACCCGTCGCGCGCCTTGCACCGTCCGCCGCCTGGGTTGTGATATTTTCGCATCATCGGCAGATTAATCGCCGTTTTTGCGCCGGTCGATGGAACGACCTGCTTCGCCAGCCGTTCCCTTCACTCGTCGATGACTTGCGCTGTATGTTGGCGTGTATCGGCGAAGTGCCCGCAGCATAGCGGGTATAACCGGAACCGTAATGTTCCATTTTGTTAGTTGGAGTAAAATTATGAAATCCCCCATCATTACACCCCTGATCCTGTGCTCTGTCGCCGGTGCGCTTGCCACCCCGGCCGCGGCGCAGTCCGACTCACCCTTCACCGGCCCCCGCGCCGAAATTCTCGGCGGCTATGATTCGCTGCGCTCGGGCAGCGATGTTGATGTCGACACCGACAATGACGGCATCTTCGAGAATAACACGCTCGACCAGTCGGTCGACGGCTTCGCTTATGGCGTCGCGCTCGGCTATGATTTCGACGCCGGCCCCGTGGTCTTTGGCATTGAAGGCGAATATATGGATTCGACCGGCGAACAGCAGGGCGATGAAGATATCAACGCCCCGTTCGGCTATCGCATCAATCTGAAGCGCGACTTGTATCTCGGCGCGCGCATCGGTGCCAAGGTCAGCCCGAAAACCCTGCTCTACGCAAAGGGCGGCTATACCAACACCGCAGTCGAATCCCGCTTTCAGGACCGCGCCGCAGCCGATGGTGTCGATCTCAACTTCGATGACAGCCAGCAGGTTGACGGCTATCGTCTGGGTGCCGGCATCGAGCAGGTGATC
This sequence comes from Sphingomonadales bacterium, assembly GCA_018067055.1. Lineage (GTDB taxonomy): Bacteria > Pseudomonadota > Alphaproteobacteria > Sphingomonadales > Sphingomonadaceae > Parasphingorhabdus. The sequence continues at coordinate 2,742 of JAGPVK010000331.1, forward strand.
GGAACTGGCGGAAACGGCAACGGTTCCGGCGCGTTCGTCAAGCTCGAGTATCGCTATTCAAACTATAGCTCGCTCAAATATAGCGACACATTGTTCAACGATAACAATGAAATCGGCGTTGACCTCGACCGCCATCAGGTTGTCGCGGGCGTCGGCTTCCGCTTTTAAGCCGGAGTTCCACTGAACGCAGAAGGGCGTGCCGTTCGATGGACGGCGCGCCCTTTTTTTGTGCGGGGATGATAAAGGGGGTGGACTGGCAATAACGGACAGCATGCAGCCAAATTTCGTGCATTTAGCAAACTGTCACCATTTTCGAGTCAGATGACGAGAAATCAGTGAGGCGGGCGAATAGAAGTGTTATAACCAATCCACAATTAGCATCGCCATGGAAACCACAAGCAATATTAGAATGGGAATAATTGGTCTAGTTCTGAGAAAGGCCTTTTCCGTTGGAACAACACCCTTCTGAGCTCCGATG
>JAGPVK010000102.1 GCA_018067055.1 Sphingomonadales bacterium
GGGACTGAAAGATCGCGGCAATCTGGCCGCAGGCCAATATGCGGATGTCGTGATCTTTGATCCGGCGACGATCGCCGATACCGCCACTTATGCCAATCCGCAGCAATTCGCCGTCGGCATGCATCATGTGCTGGTCAATGGCGACCCGGTGCTGCTGGAGGGCAAGATGACCGAAGCCCGCCCGGGTCGATCTGTCCGCGGACCTGGCTGGAACAAATGCCCACCGCTTTGAGGCGGGGACAGGCCAATGGACAGCGGACTGACCAGCGAACAGATTGACCATTTTGCGCACAAGCTGCGCGAACAGCAGGCGGAACTCAAGGCCCTCGACAAGCAAGGAGCCAGCTGGCGGGGGCCGGTTGAACTCGATCAGCAAAGCGTCGGGCGGCTGTCGCGGATGGACGCGATGCAGCAGCAGGAAATGGCCCAGGCCGAAGCACGCCGCCGGGTCAGCGATCTGGCGAGAATCGAAATGGCGCTGATCCGCGTCGCCGAAGACGAATATGGCTGGTGTCGCGAGTGCGGCGAAGCCATTGCCTACAGGCGCCTGGAAATCGACCCGGCCGCCCATTTATGCATAAATTGCGCGCGCTGATTTCATTCAAAGTTCGTCAAAGTTCGGGCCAATGACGCCTTTTCAGACCTTGACATGCAACTATATGGTTGCATATAAGAAGCCATGTCCGATGTCTTTGCCGCCCTTGCCGATTCCACCCGCCGCGCTCTGCTCGACCGGCTGTTCAGCCAAAATGGTCAAAGCCTGAGCGATCTTCATCATGGCATGGAAATGTCGCGCCAGGCGGTGGCGAAGCATCTGCACATTCTCGAAACAGCCAATCTGGTCTCCGTCCACTGGCAGGGCCGGGAAAAGCTGCATTATCTCAACCCGGTTCCGCTCGGCGAGATTGTCCATCGCTGGGTCGGCAAGTTCGAGGATGCGCGCGTCGAAGCGCTGACCGATTTCAAGAAACAGCTCGAAAAACCACCCGCTACGGAACAGGAGAAACGCCGTGCCTGACAAGCAAATCACCCCCGTCCAGACCCGCCGTTCCACCGGCCAGACCTGTGCGCCTGATTTTGTCTATACGATCTTTATCAAAGCCACCGCCGAAGCGGTCTGGAATGGCCTGATCGACCGGGAGATCACCAAAGCCTATTGGGGACATTATAATGAATCCGACTGGCAGCCGGGGTCGCGCTGGGATCATGTGCGCAGCGACGGCAGCGGCAAAATCGATACACGCGGACGAATCGTCGAAATGAATCCGCCGCATAAAATGGTCTGGAGCTGGGCCTTTGACTCGGAAGCAGAACAGCCTGAGAAATTGTCACGGGTGACATATGAACTGACCCGCCTGGGTCCCGATACCAAGCTGACCGTCACCCATAGCGAACTCGAACCCGGGTCAAATATGGATAAAGGTGTCCGCGAAGGCTGGCCGGCGGTGTTGAGCAATCTGAAGTCGATACTGGAAACGGGAGAGACCTTGTCGGAAGACAGATGGCCAAACGCGGGTTGATTTGATCCCATCGGCAAAAAACTGTTCCCGATGGCCGGTTCCGCACCGGCAAACGGACTCAAAATTGCGCCCGGATGCGCCTGGGTAGAACATTCACCCTTCCACCCGCGAATCCACTCGCCTAATGTCCCCGCATGAACCTTCCCTCCCCTGTTCCCTCGAATATCCGTCCTCACGACGGTCGCTTCGTCGATGGCCGGCATTTTTTTGCTTGCCGGGTCTATTTCGAGGACACCGATTTTTCCGGCATTGTCTATCATGCCAATTATCTGCGCTATATGGAACGGGCGCGATCCGACATGCTGCGCCAGCTCGATATGGACCAGCGTGCAGCCTATGAGAGCGGTGAAGGTGTCTATGCCGTGGTTGACCTGTCGATGAAATATCTGTCGCCAGCCAAACTGGATGATGATCTGGTGGTCATCAGCACGGTCAAGGCCCTGCGCGCGGCGAGCGTGATTATTGACCAGACCATCATGCGCGGCGGCGACGTGATAACGTCAGCATCTGTTCACGCAGCGTTTCTTACGCCCGCAGGACGTCCGAGACGACAACCGAAGGCGTGGACAAAGGCATTCGCGAGCGTCATGGATCAGACTGATACGAAATGAAGGATATCAAATCTTGCTAGACCAACTCTCTGTCGGAGCGACCGCCGGTAACTTCTCCCCATTCATGCTGTTCATGGAAGCCGATATCGTCGTCAAGGCTGTGATGATCGGCCTGCTGCTGGCGAGCGTGTGGACCTGGACGATCATCGTCAGCTTTGCCATGAACATCGCCCAAATCGCGCGCAAATCGGACAGGTTCGAGCGGGCGTTCGCCAAAACCGAAAATCTCGACAAGTTTTTTGACGAATATGGCCAGTCCTCCCTGCCCAGCGCCAAGGTCCTGGCTGCCGGTGTCAAGGAATGGCGCCGTTCAACCTCCAAAGGTCCAATCGATCGGGAAGGCACAAGGCAGCGGCTGGCGACAGCGATGAACACAACCATCGCCCATGAAGTGGACCGGATCGCCGACCGGCTCAATTTCCTAGCTACCGTGGGCAGCGTTGCCCCTTTTGTCGGTCTGTTCGGAACGGTCTGGGGCATCATGCGCAGTTTCTCGGCGATCGCCGCAGAACAGAATAGTTCGCTGGCGGTGGTTGCGCCCGGCATTGCCGAGGCACTGTTCGCGACGGCCATTGGCCTGTTCGCCGCCATTCCAGCCGTCATCGCCTATAACCGCTTCTCCCATCGCCTGAACAAGCTGGAGGCCCGGATGGGTCGCTTTGCCGACGGTTTCCATGCAACGCTCAGCCGCGAACTGGAACTGGGAGACTGAGCATGAGCATGAATATGGGATCCGGAATCGGCAGGCGGCGCGGCGGTCGCGGCCGCGCGCCAATGGCCGAGATCAACGTCACGCCCTTTGTCGACGTGATGCTGGTGCTGCTGATCATCTTCATGGTCACGGCACCGCTGCTGGTCACCGGTGTTCCTGTCGATCTGCCGGAAAGCCGCGCCAATGCACTGGAACAGGAGCAGGAACCGGTGCAGATTTCGATCGATAACGAAGGCCGTATCTTCATCGACGACGAGGAACTCAGCCGCGGCGCGCTGGACGCACGATTGCGCGAAATTGCCGCTGACCAGAATCCGGAAGACCCGCGCCAGATCATGCTGCGCGGCGACCGGACGCTCGATTATGGCCTGATCATGGGCGTGATGGGCGAGCTGAACCGGGCCGGATTGAACCGGGTGTCGCTGGTCACTACAGGTTCATCCGAGGCTCCTTAATAGTGGACCGCTGATATGGAGAAAGCTGAAAAAATTGGCTTGGGAATAGCGGCTGCGGGTCATGTGGCCCTGTTTGGCGCGCTTTCCTTGAGCATCCTGAGCAGCACCAATGAGGCGTTTCGCAACAAGCCGATCGAAGTGATGATCGCCGATGAAGTGGGCCTCGAGAGCGCTGCGCCCGATCCGGCCATGATCACCCCGGCGACCAGCGTTGCGCCAGAACTGGGCGCACCGGAAGAGAGCAGCTTTGTCGCGCCGGAACCACTGCCCCAACCGCCGAAAGCCGAAGCGAAACCGACACCTGCAGTCAAGCCCGCACCCGTGTCCCGCGAACCCCGCCGCCGACCGGACAAGCCGACCAGCGTCGCGCCAAAGGCGGAGCCTAAACCAAAGCCCCAGCCGAAGCCACGCGGCTCCCGCTTGGGCGATGATTTTCTGAAGGGGGTTACCGACGCGCCGTCGGTCAGCCGCAATCAGAATATCGCGGCGCAAAAGGCTTCTCCGGCAGCTGTCGCCTCGCTGGAGCGCGAACTTTACCGGCTGATCAAGCAGAAATGGCGTCCACCGACCGGTGCCGATGCTGAGCTCTTGCGTACGACGGTAACTGCGCGGCTTGACAGTAGCGGCCGCATCATTGGCAGACCAACAGCGACGACCACCGGCATCACGCCGAGCAACCGGTCGCAAGTTGAAATCCATCAGGAACGCGCCATAGCGGCTGTCCAGCTGGCCGCGCCGTTCACAACATTTCCGGAAAAATTTTACGATGAATGGAAGGTTATCGAACCTGTCCTCTATCTCGGTGTCTAGGAGACCAGCCATGCAATCAGCCGTCCCGCATATTCGAACCTTGTTCCTTGGCCTTGTCGCCAGTCTGGGACTGACCGCAACGGCGCACGCCCAGTTGACCGTCGATGTCGACAATAGCGCGTCGGAAGAACTGGTCATTGCCGTTCCCGGCCTGCCAACCCCGCAAGGCGTTGACACGCCAGCCGGCAACACGCGAGAACTGGGCGGCAAGATCAGCGATGTGATCGTCAGCGACTTGCGATCAAGCGGCCTGTTCAAACCAGTCGGCCGTAACCAGGTCCGCGGCATCAGCTATGCCGAAGTTACCGCCCCGCAATTTCCCTATTGGGGCGGCACCAATGCCTCGGCTCTGATTCAGGGCTTTGTCCGCGCGAATGCTGACGGCAAGTTGACCGTCGGCTGCTATCTCTACGATGTCGCGCTGGAAACCGAGCTGACCCGCCAGGGCTTCGTCGTCGAACCGGCCGACTGGCGCAGGGCCGCGCATAAATGCGCCGATACCATATATTCCCGGCTGAGCGGAGAATCGCCCTTTTTCGACAGCCGCATCGCCTATATTGCCGAGACGGGCCCCAAAGGTAACCGGGTCAAGCGACTGGCGATCATGGACAGCGACGGCGCCAATCACCGGTTCATCACCAACGGTCAGGCGACCGCACTCACCCCGCGTTTTTCGCCCGATTACAGGAGCATTGTCTATCTCAGCTTTCTCGACGGCAATCCGCGCATCTATATTTATGATATCGGTACCGGTCGTCAGCGGCTGATCACCCAGAGCACCAATCCGACCTTTGCGCCGCGCTGGTCACCGGATGGCAAGTGGATTCTCTATTCGATGGCGATTGCCGGCAATACCGACATCTACAAAATTTCGGCAGCGGGCGGCGGCAAGCCACAGCAGCTCACTTTCTCTCCCGGCATCGATATCGGCGGCAGCTTTTCCCCCGACGGCAGCCGGATTGTCTTTGAAAGCGACCGTTCGGGCAGCCAGCAGCTTTATGTCATGAACGCCGATGGCGGCAATGAACGGCGGATCAGCTTTGGCGGCGGTCGCTTTGCGACACCAGAATGGAGCCCGCGCGGCGACCTGATTGCCTTCACCAAGATGGCCGGTAATTTCCGCATCGGCGTGATGACGCCGAGCGGCGGTGGCGAACGGCTGCTGACCAACAGCTGGCAGGACGAGGCGCCGACCTGGGCACCCAATGGCCGGGTGATCCAGTTTTTCCGGACGACCAAGGGCAGCGGCGGCACCGGTATCTGGCAGGTCGATCTGACCGGTCGCAACGAGCGACAATTGCCGACTCCGGTGAATGGCTCGGATCCGGCGTGGGGGCCATTGCTGCCATAAATTAGAAACGCGACAAGATACTGAAAAAAGGTTATATTAAGCCGAAGGGCAAATTCAACAAGGAGCAGAATGATGATCAAATATGCGACCCCCCTGCTGATTACCGCCAGCCTGGTTTTGGCTGGCTGTTCGAAGAAAGCACCGGAAGAATTGCCGCCACCACCAGTGGGTACCGAGACGCCAACCCAGACACCAACCGGTCCGGCTGGCCCGGGCTACAGCCCTGGTTCGCAGGGTGATTTCCTGGCCAATACGATGTCCGACCGGATCCTGTTCGACACCGATCGCTTCAATATCGACCCGCAGGATCAGGCGGTTTTGCAAAGCCAGGCGCAGTGGCTGGCTGGCAATCCCAATGCCCGGATCACGATCGAAGGTCATGCCGATGAACGCGGCACGCGGGATTACAACCTTGCGCTCGGTGAACGCCGCGCCAATGCAGCGAAAAACTATCTCGCTTCGCTGGGTGTCAGCCCGTCACGCATGACCACCGTCAGCTATGGCAAGGAACGGCCGGAAGCCCTGGGTTCCGACGAAAGAGCGTGGGCGCAAAATCGCCGCGCGGTCAGCGTTGTCGTTCGTTAAACTGGCCTGCAAACAGACATGAAAAAGGGCCGCTACCCCAAGAGGTAGCGGCCCTTTTTTTGTTCTGAAAACAGATTATTTCTTGGTGCCGGTCATCGCCATTTCACCAAAAGCGCCTGCCTTTACCGAACCGGCCAGCGTGCCATCGGTAATCGTCGCATCGCCTTCCAGTTTCATCGGCATGGGAACGGTCATGTTCATTTCCCAGGTGATGTGATTGCCGTCGACCTTGCCATTTTCGACATCCATCGAACCCATGGCGCCAGCGTTGACACCGGTGAACGTGTCACCGTCGGTGACAATGGTGAATTCCGAAGTCTGGTCTCCCATCGGGGATTTCGTCACGCACGTATAAGTTCCATCAATAGACATTCCATTCTCCTTTTATGTCAAAGCCCTGACTCGGCATGAACTGGCGATCACTCGTCATTATCTGCCGAATCGTCCGAACTGCCTTCATTATTAACAGCAGTGTCACTAGCTTCATAGCCGCGATATTCGATCGGCATGTCGAGCCCGTCCAGCTGGGGCCTGATCTTCTCGGCATCGCCGACGATTACCCATGTGAACTGGTCGGTGGCCAGCGCCCGGCGAGCCGCGGTGTCAAGACTTTCACGAGTCTGCGCCGCATAGCGGTCCGCCAGCGTCTCGTAATAATTGTCAGGGCGGCCATATAGCGCATTGCTCTCCATCGCCGACAGCACCGCATCGGATGTTTCAAACTGTCCGGGCAGCTCGCGGGTTTCCTTGACTATAACGCGCTTCAGCTCGGCGTCGGTGACGCCTTTGTCGCCCAGGAAAGCATTGAGCTCGGTGATCAGTTCCCTGAGCGAGTCGCCGGTGCGGTCCGCCTGTACGGGTGCGGCGACAGTATAGGCCACGGCATTTTCGGTCAGCCGAACCGCGCCCCGGACACCATAGCTCCAGCCCTTTGTCTCGCGCAGGTTCATGTTGAATCGAGCGAGGAAATTCCCGCCAAGCGCGTTATTGGCATTGGACAGATCGACAATATCTGCGTCCTGCGCCCGTAACGGCGTCAACAGACCGCCATAAATATAGGATTGCGGCGAATTCGGCCGGTTGACCACAACGATCCGCGCCAGATCTGGCTTGACCGAAGCTGAGGTAAAACTCTTTTCGCCCTTCGCTGTTTTTGGCGCATGCCAGTTGCCGAAACTGGCCTCCAAAATCGGCTTGAGCCGGTCCAGTGCCATGTCGGAAACCACGAAAATTTCGCCATTGTCGGGACGAATCCAGTCCTTCTGAAAGCCTGTCAGATCGGCACGTGTTATCGATTTGACCGATTCCACCGTCCCGCTGCCGGTCGCTCCATAAGGATGATCTTCACCATATAATAACGGCGCCAGCGTCGTCGAAGCCATGCTCTGCGGAGTGCGCATCTGTTGCTCGATCGAGGTGATCTGCTGCGTGCGAACCCGCTCAATCTCGGCTGGCGCAAAGGCAGGATTGCGGACGATTTCGGCGAGCAAATCCAGCGACGGCTCCAGATTGGGAGTTAGCGCAGTCATCTCAAAATTGGAACGGTCCGCGCCGCCCGCCAGTGACAGCTGCGAGCCCAGCCGCTCCTGCGCTTCGGCTATTTCGCGCGAGGTCAGCGATGCCGTGCCTTCTTCGAACAGCGTCAGCGCCAGGGTTTCCAGTCCGCGTTTTGCGACCGGATCGGCTGCGCTGCCGGCATTGAAAGACAGCGCTATGCGCGTCACTGGCACCGCCGCCCGCATCGCATAATGCACCTTCATGCCATTGGAGAGCGAGATGTGCGTGACATCGGGAAAATCAAGCGGCGCAAGGTTGGAGATCGGCGGAGGATCACGCTTCACGCTGACCGTAATCGTATCATCGCCCGTTTCCGCTTTGTCAGCGGCTGGCTCACCCGCTGCTTCTGCATATTCGCCGGTGCGTTCACCGGGCTCCAGCGTGATGCTATAGTCGGGGCGGGTCAGCCACTGCTGCATCGCTGCCTTCACTTCAGCCGGCGTCAGCGTCGCGAGTATTTCCAGCTGCTTTTCATAAAATCCGGGGTCGCCAGCCAGAACCTGTCCATGGGCCAGGGTAACCGCCTTGCCACCGAAACCGCCGACCTGCTCGAGACCGCGAATGGTCGAAGCGATGGAATCGGTCGCTGCTCGGCGGACCTCATCCTCGGTCGGGCCTTCGGCGATGAATTTTTCGACAATCTCGTTCATCCGCTTTTCAACCAAGGCGACATCGGCACCAGGCTTTACGGTTGCGCCAACGCTCAAAATACCGACCCGCTGAAAGGCATAATTGCCGGCAGAAACACTGACCGCGATTTTTTCGTCGCGAACCAGCGCGTTATCCAGCCGGCTACTGGAAAGGCCGCCCAGAATATCTGCGCCCACGCTAAGCGCAGTCAGCGCTCGATCGCTGATGCCGGGCGCAGGCCAGTAGTGCGATATATTGGTGGCAGCGACCTGATCCTGCATCACCGTACGCAGCGGCTGCTCCAGCTGCGGGATCGATGCAGCCGCCGGTACATTCACCGGGCCGCGGGCGATCTGACCGAAATATTTCTCGACCAGCGGCCGCGCCTCGGTCACCGAAATGTCGCCCGCCAATACCAGCGTCGCATTGTTGGGGCCATATTTGTTGCGAAACCAGTCGCGCACATCATCCATCGTAGCGGCATCAAGATCAGCCATCGAACCGATTACGGTGTGGTGATAGGGATGGCCTTCCGGAAATATATTTTTCAGAATTTCATAGAAGACCAGGCCGCCGGGCTGGTTGTCCCCTTGCCGTTTTTCATTCTGGACGACGCCGCGCTGATTATCCAGTTTCTTCTGGGTGATTGCACCGAGCAGATAGCCCATCCGGTCACTCTCGATGAACAGCGCCCGTTCGAGCGCGCCACGCGGCACCGTCTGGAAATAGTTGGTGCGATCGAAATTGGTCGTGCCGTTATAATCGGTCGCGCCCATTTCCTGCAAATATTCGAAATAGTCACCCGGTGCATTCTCCGATCCGTTGAACATCAAATGTTCGAACAGATGTGCGAAACCGGTCTTTCCCTTGGGCTCGTCCTTGGAACCGACATTATACCACATCGCCACGCCGACAATCGGTGCCTTGCGATCGGTGTGCACCAGAACCTTCAAGCCGTTGTCCAGGGTGAATTCGTCATACGGAATAGCAACCGCAGCGACCAGGTCCGCAACCGCTGCCGGCTTGGCCGATTCATGCTGCTTTGCCAGCGCGGGAGTTGCGACGGTCAGGGCAGTCGTGGCCAGCGCCAGGAACAGGGAGCGAGACAAACGGGACATGGGGAGTTTCCTCTTGATCAAGATATAAGATTTATCGGGTGAAACATGCCGGTAAACAGGGGCCGACCGATTGCCGGCTTCGACGAACGGCGTTCAGCCATCGACCAACGGCTATTTTGCCTTCCATCCCCAGAACAGGTGGCAGGGCAGGATATTCCAGAAAGAATAGCCGCTGTCGATATGGTCAAAATGCGGGGTCATGAAGTCGCGCGCTTTCTTGACGAACTGGTAGACCAGAAAGGCCCCGCCTGGCCGGATGACGTCATAGGTCTCTTTGGCGATTTTTGGACCAAGCTGATCGGGCAAGGTCGAGAAAGGCAGACCGGAAAGGACATAGTCGGCTTTCTCGTGCCCCAGTTCGCGAATGATCTTTTGCACGTCGGCAGCGGAACCGTGGATCGGATAGAAGCGGCTGTCGCGGATCGACTTGCCGAGATAGTCGATGAAATCGGGATTGAGATCGATCACGATCAGCGTTGCACCGGGTTTCATCCGTTCGAGCACCGGGCGACAGAAGGTACCGACACCCGGACCATATTCGACGAACAGGTCGCACTCGTCCCACTTGACCGGTTCGAGCATCTTTTTGATCGTAATATCCGACGACGGCATGATAGAGCCGACCATCACCGGATGCTTGAGGAAGCCCTTGAAGAACACACCCCAGGGGCCGAGGCGTCGTTCCAGCTTCGACTTGATACGGGCCACAATTTTCGTTTTGGCGACACTATTTGACAAACCATTCCTCCGGCGACTGATCAAACTGTCTTACTAGAGCGTTACAGCGCCGGTGACAAATATAATAGCGGTTGCCCGGTGCAAACGACCGGTTAAAAGATAGTCATGCAGCTTCATCCAAAAGACTCGATCGCGGTTATATTCTGCGCACAGCGTACCAGCGGCGGTGAGAATGCCTATCAGGCCGCTGCGGCGGCAATGGGCGCACTCGCTGCGCAGCAACCGGGCTATCTCGGAGAGGATCATGCCCGCTCTGCGGATGGTTTCGGCATTACCGTCAGCTATTGGCGCGATGATGCCAGCGCCAAGGCATGGCGTGATCACCCGGACCATGCCCTGATCCGCGACCAGGGTCGCGACCAATGGTATAGCGCTTACAGCCTGCATGTCGCTCGCGTCGAACGTGGCTATGACTGGCAGAAATAGCGTGGCATAGGAACGCCGATGGCCGATTCTCCAGACCTTGAACCGCTGAACCGAAAAAATTCATCCTTTCCCGATGCCAAGCCGATCGACAGCACCCGGATGGCGGTGCTGTTTTCGGTCATGCTGGTCACCGCGTCCGGCAATACGGCGATGCAATCGATTTTGCCGACCATTGGCACCCAGCTTGATATTCCCGATTTCTGGGTGAGCGCGGCGTTCAGCTGGTCGGCTTTATTGTGGGTCTATACCGCTCCGAAATGGGCCCGCCAATCCGATCACCGCGGTCGCAAGGCGTTGATGCGTCTGGGCATGATCGGCTTTACCACATCCTTTGCTTTGGCTGGCCTCGCGCTTTTTTTCGGACTGCTGGGCTGGTATAGCGCGCTTTGGACGTTCATCCTGTTTGCCCTGTTTCGCAGCCTTTATGGCGGCCTCGGATCGGCCGCGCCACCGGCGGTGCAGGCCTATGTCGCCTCCAGAACCGCACGTGCCGACCGGACCAAGGCACTGTCGCTGATTTCATCCTCCTTCGGCCTCGGCACCATTGTCGGCCCGGCAATCGCACCCTTGCTGATCATTCCGGTTCTGGGCCTTTCCAGCCCGATGTTCGCCTTTGCCGCTATCGGCATTTTGGTGATGGTCGCACTGGCGCTGAAATTGCCCAACGATAATCCCGGCTATCAGGCGCGCGGCGTGGTAACATCGGAGCCCTATAGCTCTGCGCCTTCCTCCGGCAGTTTGAAGGAAGAAGATGATAGTGGCGAGGACGAGACCGGTCTGCCGCCACAATTGCGCTGGGGTGACAAACGGATCAAGCCATGGCTGGTCACCGGCATCATGGGTGGCAATGCGCATGCCTTGATTCTGGGTGTGGTCGGGTTTCTCGTGCTCGACCGGCTGGGCCTGCGCGACAATCCGGAGATGGGAATTCAGATGACCGGCATCGTCCTGATGTCGGGCGCGGCGGCAACCTTGCTGGCCCAATGGGGGCTGATCCCGTTGCTGCAAATGGGTCCGCGCTCCTCGATATTATGGGGCATGGTTCTGGGAGCCTCCGGTTGCCTGCTGATCGGATTTTCACACGACCTGCACGGCATCATCATCGGCTTTGCCGTAGCCTCTCTGGGATTTGGACTGTTTCGACCGGGCTTCACCGCCGGTGCCTCGCTGGCGGTCAAGCGCTCCGAACAAAATGGTGTCGCCGGCATCGTCGCGTCGGTCAACGGCATGGCGTTCATCATATCGCCTGCCATTGGCGTGCTGCTTTACACATATGCTGGCCCCTTGCCCTTCTGGCTAGCGACCAGCATCTGTATCTTTCTGTTTGGCTGGGGTTTCAAGACCCTCAAACTCGACGAACGGTTGGACGCCGACCGCTAGAATTTGCTGTCCTTGACCGGCGTCAACATGCCCGGAGACACAAAACCGATCGGTTCGACGCGCATCGCATTCTGCTTCAGCTGCGATTCCATCTTGGAATATTCTTCCTCCATTTCCTGAGTCACCGAAGCCCGGCTGTCCTTCAGCGCCTTTTCAAAATGCTTCATCTGGACGGTTTCGACCAGCCCGCCATATTCACGCAGCGCGTGCAGCCCTGCCCGGCGGACCAGATCCTCGAGGTCGGCACCGGAATAACGATCCGTGCTCTCCGCCATTTCGTCGAGATCGACATCCTTGGCGAGCGGCATTTTCGACGTGTGAATGGCCAATATCCGGCGACGCCCGGCTTTGCCAGGCACCGGCACATAGATCAGTTCATCGAACCGGCCGGGCCGCAGCAGCGCCGGGTCGACCAGACCGGGGCGGTTGGTTGCCCCGATCAGGATCACCGACTGCATTTCTTCCAGACCGTCCATCTCGGCGAGAATCGTATTCACCACCCGCTCGGTCACCTGCGGTTCGCTCATGCCGCCGCCGCGCGCTGGAACCAGACTGTCGATTTCGTCGATAAACAGGATCGTCGGCGCGACTTGTCGGGCCCGCGCAAACAGGCGGGCAATCTGCTGCTCGCTCTCGCCATACCATTTGGACAGGAGGTCGCTCGATTTGGTGGCGATGAAATTGGCTTCGGCTTCGCGCGCGACCGCCTTGGCCAGCAGGGTCTTGCCGGTACCGGGCGGACCATAAAGCAAAAAGCCCTTGGCCGGACGAATGCCCAGCCGCGCGAACGCCTCGGGGTTTTTCATCGGTAGCTCGATGCCTTCTTTCAGCCGCAACTGCGCATCGTCGAGGCCGCCAATATCTTCCCAGCGGACGTCGGGGGCCTGCACCATGACCTCGCGCATCGCCGATGGCTGGACCCGTTTCAGCGCCTCGATGAAATCATGCCGGTAGACCACCAGTTCTTCGAGCACCTCCGGTGGCACGGTTTCGGATTCCAGGTCCAGCTTTGGCATGATTCGACGCACGGCTTCGATCGCCGCTTCACGAGTCAGCGCCGCCAGATCTGCTCCGACAAAACCATAGGTTGTGCGGGCAAGTTCCATCAGATCCACGGTTTTATCGAGTGGCATGCCGCGAGTGTGGATACCCAGTATCTCGCGACGTCCGGCAACATCCGGCACGCCGACGATGATTTCCCGATCAAAGCGACCGGGACGACGCAAGGCTTCATCAATCGCTTCGGGGCGGTTGGTTGCTGCGATCACCACCAGATTGACCCGCGATTCGAGCCCGTCCATCAGCGTCAGCAATTGCGCCACCAGTCGTTTTTCGGCTTCGCCCTGTACCTGCCCGCGTTTCGGCGCGATCGAATCGATCTCGTCGATGAACAGGATGGAAGGCGCTGCCTCGGTCGCTGCTTCGAATATCTCGCGCAGCTTCTTCTCCGATTCTCCGTAAGCCGATCCCATGATTTCGGGGCCGTTGATCAGGAAAAATTCGGCTTCGCTTTCATTGGCCACGGCCCGCGCGAGCCGCGTCTTGCCGGTTCCCGGAGGACCATGCAACAGCACGCCGCGTGGCGGATCAACGCCCAGCCGGGTGAACAGCTGCGGATAGCGGAGCGGCAATTCGACCATCTCGCGAAGCTGGTCGATGGTTTCATGCAACCCGCCAATATCATCATAGGTGACATCCGCGCGGCGATGTTCGGTGGATTCTTCATATTCCGGGCGCAGTTCGACCTCGGTCTCTTCGTCAATATGGACGATCCCCTTGGGCAGCGTCGAAACGACATTGAGGCGTATCTGGGTGAGCGAAAAGGCCGGAGCCGCCAGCATCTGGCGCAATTGTGGCGGCATGTCGCTGCGATCGACCTGCTGCTGACCATGGGTTGCGACAAAATCGCCCGACTTCAATGGCCGCCCCATGAAACTGCGCTTCAGTCCGCCGCCATTGCCTTGCAGGCGCAGGTCTTTCTGAGCCGGTGCGAACACGACTTTCTTGGCCGGCTTTGATTCGACCTTGCGAATTTCGACATAGTCGCCAGCACCGACACCGGCATTGGCACGTTGCAGACCATCGAGCCGGACAAAATCCAGACCTTCATCTTCCGGATAAGGCAGAACTGCCCGGGCCGGGGTGGTCTGTTTGCCGACAATTTCGACGACATCGCCCTCGATCAGTCCCAATTTGCCCAGATTATCACGGGACAGGCGGGCCAGTCCGCGACCGCTGTCCTCGGGCCGCGCATTGGCCACTTGCAGTTTCAGCTGCTTGCTATCATCCTCGGGCTTGTCTTTTTTTGACGCTGGATCTGACACGGGGGCGTATCTCCTCAATATCGTTTCGGTTGTTTCCAACAAGATAGGGATCAACAGGACGATATACGACTCCGATTTTCAAATGTCGGGCCGCGAGCCGCAATTTAGCCAAAAAAAAGGCCAGTTCCGAAGAACTGGCCTGAAAAGTTTTTAGGAGAGGATGCCTGAAAGGCTCATCCTGAATGCATCGAAACCATTTATTGTGCAAGTGCGAAAAGAACATTAAACGTTGCACATATTGCAACTTACCAATAATGTTAGTGACAGTTTTCCGCCACTTCCCCTGATTCGCATTCATTTTGCATTGCACAAAGCTGATTTAGCCACAATATTGAACAACCGATGCGCCGTCTTCCTCCCCTTCGCGCCCTAGAGGCCTTCATC
>JAGPVK010000126.1 GCA_018067055.1 Sphingomonadales bacterium
AATTCCAGCGGCGCGGTATCATAATTGGCATCAAAAGCGGTCTGGTCATATTTTGCACAGAATTCTGCGCAATCCTCGAAATGTTCGTGGCCACGATATTGCTCGCGCATATCGCGATCCTGTCCCAGATAGTGGAAAAAATAATAGCCCTGGAAAATGCCATGCTTTTCCGTGATCCAGTGATTTTTCGCGCTGACAAAGGGCTTCAGGATCGCCGCGGCAATATCAGGATGATTATAGGTGCCGAGCGTGTCGCCAACGTCATGCAGCAGCGCCATCACGACATATTCTTCATCCCGGCCATCGCGGTGGGCGCGGGTTGCGGTTTGCAGGCTGTGCTGCATCCGGTCGATGGGGAACCCGCCAAAATCGCCGTCGAGCAGCTTCAAGTGTTCAAGCACCCGGTCGGCCACCTTGCTGGCAAAAGGACCGAAATGGCGGCCGATGATCTGCCAGTCTTCCTGTGAGCCTTCTTCCATGGAAGGAAATTTCGCCCGGACTTCGTTGGGACCGCCCATGATATTCTCCTTTGTCTGTTGCCGATCTTCAGCCACATTTTTCACATCGGCGATGCCAATAACTTTGCATTTGGAGCGAAAAGTGGAGCGTTTGTCGTCTTATTCGTGCAAATGATAGGCGATTCTTTCCCAAGCGGCAATGCCCCGCTATAGGAAGCCAGATGGCCGTTATGGAAATTCGCCCCCAGCCGTTTTTTGGCAACAAGAATCGGGCATTCTGGAACCTGCAATCCGCGGGCTGGGCAGGGGCGCTCATCTTGCGCGCGATCGGCGGTATTTCCAACGGACTGCCGCTGAGCTTTCTGGTGCCGGTGATTATTTCGACCATTACTGGCTATTCGATCTCCTTGCTGTTGTCGGTGGTCTACAAGAATCTGATTCACCGCCGCCCGATCGTGACGTGGAGCAGCACCGCCGCGATATTGACGGTGGCAGCAGCACTCTACGCGTTTATCGACGCCTGGGTTTTCCTGATCCAGAATCCGGCAACAGAGACCGCGTTTGGCACCCTGTTTCTGGGTTCGCTGTTCCTCGGCATCATGCTGCTCGGTGCCTGGTCGGCGCTATATTACGCGATTAATTTCTTCCTCCGGGTCGAGGAACAAAATGATCAGCTGCTGCAGCTGGAAGCACAGGCGACGCGGGCACAGCTGGCAATGTTGCGCTATCAGCTGAATCCCCATTTTCTGTTCAACACGTTGAACAGCATTTCGACACTGGTGCTGCTGCGCCAGACCGAACCGGCCAACGCGATGCTGTCGCGCCTATCCTCCTTTCTGCGCCATACGCTGGTCAACGAGGTCCACAGCCGGGTGACGCTGGCCCAAGAAGTGGAAACCCTGCATCTCTATCTGGACATAGAGAAAATGCGTTTTGAGGAACGGCTGCGCTCACATTTTGACATCGACCCGGCCGTGCGCGATGCCTTGCTGCCATCCCTGTTGCTCCAGCCGCTGGTCGAGAATGCGATCAAATATGCGGTCACGCCGCAGGAAGAAGGGGCGGATATTTCGGTTGCCGCTTATCTCGACGGAGACAAGTTGCGCATCACCGTGTCGGATACCGGGCCGGGAAAAACTGGCGGGACGAGCAGAAAATCCCAATCCACCGGAGTTGGCCTCGGTAATATTCAGGAGCGATTAAACCAGGCCTATGGAGAAGGCGCGATATTTGAAACGCGCTCGTCTCCCGGCGAAGGATTTTCGGTCATGATCGCTTTGCCATTTGAAACGCGAGAGCAGATCGAGCGGGAAGCGGCGGACCAGGCGACAACCGACGAACAAGTTAGGAACGAGACTATTTTTGGGGAGCATGCATCCAGTGATGGCCATCAACGGGAGCCGGTGAACACGCCGGCGATGGCATCATTTCAGCATAAGGATATAAAAACATGACGATCAGAACGATATTAGTCGACGACGAAAAGCTGGCGATCCAGGGTTTGCAGATCCGGCTCGAAAAATTTGACGATATCGAGATTGTCGACACCTGCCGCAATGGCCGGGAAGCGATTCGCAAGATCAAGACGTTGAAGCCCGATCTTGTGTTTCTCGATATTCAGATGCCCGGATTTGACGGCTTTTCGGTGGTACAGGGGATTATGGAGATCGAACCGCCGTTGTTCATTTTTGTAACCGCTTATTCCGAACATGCTGTCCGTGCCTTCGAGGCAGAGGCGATCGACTATCTGGTGAAGCCGGTCGAGGAAGACCGGCTGGCCGATGCGATCGACCGGGTGCGCAAGCGGCTGTCGGAAAAACGCGGCGGGGCCGAGCTTGAAAAGCTGAAAAATGTGCTCAGCGAAGTGGCACCCGACGCGATGGCCAATATCGAGGATTCGGACGAGCCGGCCTCGGCGAATCGCTATGAAAAGCTGATCAATGTCAAAGATCGCGGCCAGATTTTCCGGGTCGATGTCGATACCATCGAACGGATTGATGCCGCCGGCGACTATATGTGTATTTATACCGCCGACAACAGCCTGATCCTGCGTGAAACGATGAAGGACCTGGAAAAGCGGCTTGACCCGCGCAACTTCCAGCGGGTTCACCGCTCCACCATCGTCAATCTGAGTCAGGTGCGGGAAGTGAAACCGCATACCAACGGAGAATGTTTTCTG
>JAGPVK010000449.1 GCA_018067055.1 Sphingomonadales bacterium
TGAGGAGCCCGGCGCGCATGCCGTCATCGATATCATGATTGTCATAGGCGATATCGTCGGCAATCGCCGCGATCTGTGCCTCCAGCGAAGGCCAACTGTGCAGATCGAGATCCACCGCATCATTGGCTTCAGCGAGCGCCCAGGTCGGCTGGTTCACCGGCCCATTATGCTTGGCCAGCCCCTCGAGCATTTCCCATGTCAGATTGAGGCCATTCCAGCGGGGATATGGCGTTTCCAGCTTGGTCAATGTCCGGATGGTCTGGGCATTATGGTCAAAACCGCCGTGATCGGCCAGCGCCTCTTCCAGCGCATCCTCGCCGGCATGGCCGAACGGCGGATGGCCGATATCATGGGCAAGACACAGCGCCTCGGTCAGATCCTCGTTCAGGCCCAGCGCCCGCGCCAGCGTCCGGCCGATCTGCGCGACCTCGAGGCTGTGGGTCAGGCGGACCCGATAATGGTCGCCATCAGGAGCGACAAAGACCTGGGTCTTGTGGCGCAGCCGGCGAAAGGAGATGCAATGAATGATCCGGTCGCGGTCGCGCTGGAAATCGTCGCGCGGACCACGTGTGACATCGCGCTTTTCATCGTGCAGCCGGCCCCGGCTGCCCGCCGGATCGCTGGCATAGCTTTGCAACTGGGTCATTTTGTCAGCTCGTTGACCTCGACACCATCGGCGCTTGCCCAGGCAAAACCGTCACCGCCGCTCTTGCGAAGGTCGGCTTCAAAGACCTTGGCGGCCTTGAAATCTGCAAATGGTCCGACCACCAGTCGACGGGTCTGACCCCATGGCGAAGTCCAGGCCGTCTGACTCTTGAACAGATCCGGCTGCTTTTTCGTCATCCGGCGATAGTCAAATTTCAACGCATTGAGGTTGGAACCCGTGGCAATCTGTACCCAGTAGCGCTTTGGGTGCACCGGCTCCTTGGGTTTTACCGGGGTTTTTTCCACCGGTTTGGCGACGATTTTCGGCTGCGGCTTGGCCGGTTCTATTTCATCCAGATCGACCGGAACCACCTGGCTTCGGGTTTCCTGCTCCGGGATGTTGATCCCCTTGATAATGTCGGCAAGCGGCCTGCTGGCGGCGTCCGCTGCGGCCATATCGACCGATGCCGATCGCGATTGGGCCAAATCGAAATTGATCAGATTGACCGGGCGGCCAGCCGCTGGTTTGTCCGCGGTAGTGGCTTCCGCTATCTGCTGGACCGCTGGCGGCTTTACCGCTTCGGGTGCAGACTGGCTCTTGGGA
>JAGPVK010000161.1 GCA_018067055.1 Sphingomonadales bacterium
GGTTCCGGAAAAATATAGGATGCACCCTTGCATCTTGGCTTAGCCTCTCGGGCTGTGCCGGGCAATGATCGCATATCCCGGATTTGTCAAGCTTTCTCGCTTGATCTAGGGTTCCGGGACAAGTTCACGAAATCGCTCGATCTCGCATTTGGCTCCGGTGCGCGAGTGCAGGATATCGCGGCCGGCACACATTTTGCCATCCGCCGTTTTTTCCATATAGAAACCGGAATAGAAGCTGCGCGCCTGACATTTATCCTCGAGTTCGGCTCTGATCCTCTTGCGGTCTTTTGTCAGCAGATCAAGATAGCGATCCTCAAACATCTGCACTCCGAGAATATTGTTCATCGGCAAGCACTTGCCGATTTTCTTTTCGCGATAGTTCTGGCGCGGAGCCTGCTGTGGAAAATCTACCATCGGTGCCAGGGGTGACGGCCGACGACGAGGCACCCGAATAATCACACGCTTTTCAATCCGGACTTGCGCATAGACAAGCGGCCGCCCCGGCACCGAGGTCATCGCCGATTCATTCGGCGCAATCGCCACCGGCTGCATCTCGCGCACATTTGGCACTGAAAGCAGCAATATCGCTGTAAGTGAGAGGCTCACCATAATCCCTTAACTAACCCTTGCATTCGCTATATCAACTGTGATTGAATATTGCATGAACTCAGAATTTGCCATTTGCCGGCCCCTTGAAATAACCTGCCTGTCACAACGCCACTCCCATACTGGCCTTGCGGTCGGGTAGCAGCACTGCGCAGGAACATGAATATGCCAAAATCAGCAAAATGGCTGGAACAGATGCGGTCGGTCGTAGGGGCGAAAGGCTTCACCAACGCGAGCGATGATATGGCGCCATGGCTCACCGACTGGCGCGGCCGCTATACCGGCGCGGCGGCAGCCATGGTCTCTCCGGCAAACACGCAGGAAACAGCAGCCATATTGAAAATTGCCAACGAAAATTCCGTGGCCGTCGTGCCACAGGGAGGCAATAGCGGTATGGTCGGGGGAGCGACCCCCGATATCAGCGGCCAGTCGATCCTGCTGTCACTCCGCCGCATGAACCGGATTCGGACGACTGCGCCGGAAGACCAGTTGGTGGTGTGCGAGGCCGGTGTGATTCTTCAGCATCTGCACGAAGCGCTCGCTGCCGACGGGCAGAGATTTCCGCTCACACTCGGCGGCAAAGGCTCCGCCTCGGTCGGCGGCCTGGTTTCGACAAATGCTGGCGGCACCCAAGTGTTGCGCCACGGGACGATGCGTGCGCTGGTCGCAGGGATCGAAGCCGTGTTGCCCGATGGCAGCATCTTTGACGGACTCGCAGCGCTGAAAAAAGACAATCGCGGCTATGACCTGAAGCAATTATTCGTTGGCGGCGAAGGCACGCTCGGCATTGTCACCGCAGCAACCTTGAAAACCGTCCCCGCGCTGGTCGACCGCTGTGTTGCTTGGGCCGCAGTCGACAGCACTGACGCCGCCTATCAGCTGTTCCGCTTTCTCAATAGCCGGACATCGCAATCGCTGGAAGGCTTTGAAATTATTCCTGAAACATGCCTGAACTCGGTTTTGAACCACATTCCTGACACCCGCTCGCCACTAGGCGACGCACATCGCTGGCATGTGCTGATCGAAATCGTGCGTGATCAACCGGATGCGCAAGATCCAAAGTCTGTCGCCGAGAATTTGCTTGGCGAAGCGCTGGAACGGCATTTGATCGAAGACGCAACCCTCGCAGCCAGCGAACGGCAAGCGGAGGACTTCTGGAAAATTCGCGATTCGATCGCCGAAGCGGAGCGCGCCAATGGCCCGGCTCTGCAGCATGACATCAGCGTTCCGGTCCCGGACATGGCCCGGTTCATCAACGAGGCATCGCCGGTCATCGAAGCGAAATTTCCCGGCACAAAAGTCGCAGCATTCGGCCATATGGGGGATGGCAACGTCCATTTTCACGTCAAGGCCCCGGCGGGTGTGCAAGCGCAGGAATGGATGCGGGACTTCGGGAAACAAATAACGCCGCTGGTCCATGACCTTGTCATCGCAGCGGGCGGCTCGATTTCGGCAGAACACGGAATTGGACAAAACAAGCGCTCGGAATTGGAGCGGCTGTCGTCCGATGCACGCCTGTCCATGCTGCGGGCGATAAAGGTGGCGATCGACCCAAAGAACATTATGAACCCCGGCAAACTCGTTCCCCTTGCGTCCGGCCATTCAGGCTCTTAAAGCGCAGGACAACTATTCGGTCTCAACAGTAATTTTTCGGAGAATCTGACTATGGCGAGCACGCCGCAAGCACAAGGCCTACCAATGTTCTACAAGGACTTGGTCCCGCTCAATTCCAGCGAGCACGGAAAATGGAAAGTCAAAGGGCTCGACAATGCATCCTTCATGCAATCACAGCATGCGATTCCGATTACCACGGACGAGTTCGCAAACGCAGCGCGCAACTATCCGATTGTGTTTTCGGTTGGTGAAAGCAGCGTTCCGCTGATTCTCATGGGCCTGAATGAAGGCGTGAACACGTTCATGAACGACGAGGGTCAATTCAGCGAACCTGCCTATGTCCCGGCCTATGTCCGCCGCTATCCTTTCCTGCTCGCAAAATTGCGTCCGGAAGCTGAAGAACTTTCGCTGTGCTTCGACCCCACGACGGATGCGATTGGCGAATATAAGGAAGGCGATGCCCTGTTCGACAAGGACCAGCCCAGCGAAACCACCAAGAATATTCTCAATTTCTGTGAGCAGTTTGAACAGGCAGGCCAGCGAACCGGTCAATTTGTTCAGGAACTGGAAAAGATGGGATTGTTGATGGACGGTGAAGTCTCCATTCAACAGACCGGCGTTGAAAAGCCTTTCATCTATCGCGGATTCAAGATGGTCAATGAAGAAAAACTGCGCGAATTGCGCGGCGATGAGCTTCGCAAGATCAACCAGAACGGAATTTTGCCACTGATCTACGCCCATCTTTTCTCGCTGCAACTGATGCGCGATGTATTCGCAAGACAGGTAAGCGCCGGCAAAATGCCGCAAGTGACGGAAGCACCTTCCGTACAGATTTAAACAGTCCGAACACCCTGCTTCGTCCGATTTGGCCGAAGCAGGTAAATGCTATTGATAATTTTCCGGTCTTTGGGACTTGCAAGTCTAGCCGACAAGTCCCACATTAACCCTGTATCGGTCCGCATCCCCCGATCGGATCGGTACCGGCATTCCTTTGGAATGCCACCTCCCTGAACCTTGGCCACCTCGCCGCATTGGCGAGGTGGTTTTTTGTTGGGAGAACGTCATTCTGCCGCTTCAAGCTGATCACGGCCCGACAGTTGCTCGGCGAGCATGACACAGCAATTTCGAATCAATTCTGCAATCGACCGGGTAGCCGCAATCGGCTCGCGCATATTCTGATCAAGATATAGCGATCGATCCACTTCCAGCTGAAACGCATGAACATTGCTGCCTGGCTTGCCGTGCCGCTCCAGAATATAGCCCCCGGAATAAGGGTGGTTTGCCTGAACATGATGACCATGCATCCGCAAATGAACCGCAGCCAGTTCGACATATCGCGATTCACAGCTTCGCCCGAAGCGATCGCCGAGAACAAACCCGATCTTGCGGCCATTTTCGTCCAGCAGCGACGGCATGCTGTGCAAATCCAAAAGCAGCGCGCGGCCATGAATCGACCGTATCTGGTCAAGCAATTGCGCCACCATCACGTGATAAGGCTCGTGATCCTGCTCGATCCGGCCGATGACATGCTGATGCGGCCATTTTTCCCGCCATAAATTACCCGCCCCATGCAGCCGGCGCGGCAATATGCCCAATCCACCCCTTACTTTTTTGCTGATATGGGGAGTCTGCGCCGGATCCATCCCGGCAACCATATCGGGATCGATTTCCGTGCGACCACGATTGAGATCAACCCATGCTCTCGGCTTTCGGGCGATGATTGACGGGAATCCCGAGGCAATTGCAGATGCCGCCAGCCTGTCCGCATAGCGATCTTCCAGGCGGATCAAATGGGACGCAGAAACATTCAGATTGGCGAGCAGCTCAGGCGGATATTCCCGACCGGAATGAGGCACGCTTATCAGCACCGGAAAATTGAGCGCCGCAACATTGGACAAGGAATAATTCGGCCCCTGCCCCCTGACTATATCGGAAGAGGAATTAGCCATATTCTCTCTCGAAAAAATCGGCTTGCGCCACCAAAAAAATCGTCGGCTTCGGGAAAAAATTAACCGATTTGCACTTATGGACCGGCCTCGGCATAATGGCCTGTCTGTATTCAGACATAATCGGGAAGGCGCGACAAAATGATCAGGATTCTCCTCGCGGAAGATGAACAAGCGATGCGTGAGCATCTTACACGGGCGCTGGAGAAAGCCAACTATGAAGTTGTCGCTGTGGACCGCGGAACCGCGGCAGTGCCGTTGCTAGAGGAGCAGAAATTCGACCTGCTGCTGACGGACATCGTCATGCCGGAAATGGATGGAATCGAACTGGCACAACATTGCGCCGCTGTCTGTCCGGACACTCAGGTCATGTTTATCACCGGCTTTTCCGGCGTAACATTGCGCGCCGGAGAATCGGTTCCGAAAGCCAAAATATTGTCCAAACCCTTTCATTTGCGGGATCTGGTTCTCGAGGTTGACCGGCTGTTCGAGCCTGACAGTATCAGCGACCTGAATTAAGCCTTGCGCCAGCGGAAGCGGCTGGCTAGACGGCCTCCAGCGTGGGCGTATAGCTCAGTGGTAGAGCACTTCGTTGACATCGAAGGGGTCGGGAGTTCAACTCTCTCTACGCCCACCATTTCC
>JAGPVK010000459.1 GCA_018067055.1 Sphingomonadales bacterium
GGACAATATGCAGCTGCCGTTCACCCGGATCAAGCATGCTATGCTGCTCCCCGGCCAGCCACAAAATATTGTGATAATGATCGGCTTTCAGCTGATTCAGCAATTGCTGTCCCCCGGACACCCCGGTTTTCGCTAAATCAAATCCTGCATGTTCTGCGGCACTGGCCGTTGCCTCGCCCACCGCCAGAACCGGCAAGCATTTATACTCCTCTAGCTGCGCATCACCATGAACGATTGCATTGGCGCTGGTCAGCAACAGGGCATCAAAATCCAGCGCCGGCGGACCGGACCATGGAACCGTTTCCACCGCGAACAGCGGGTCAACAACCGTCTGCAGCCCCCGTTGTTTCGCTCGGCGCTCGGTGTGCCGCGCACCGTCGAGCGGCCGCAGGATCAACAGCGGTCGAATCATTTTCCAAATATGGCTTGCAGCTCTGCGCTGGCCTGACCCAACAGCTTGTCTGCCAATATGACGGGAGCGGAAACATCTCCGATATCGAAATCGGAACTGCCTGAAACAAATTCCGACCCATCCGGCAGTAAAATTTCAGCCCGCAAATAAGCTTTGGCCCCGTCAATAGTCGCCAGCGCTGCAACCGGGCTGTGACAATCCGCAGTCAGCTGCTTCAGAAACAGGCGTTCGGCAATGACCGCGCGAAACGTCTTGGCCGATGAAATCGCGCGCATCAATTGGCGGACATGGCGGTCATCGGATCGCGTTTCGATTCCGACCGCGCCCTGTGCGGGCGCCGGCAACATGATCTCGTCGGATATTTCGCTGCCGACATCTTCCATATCCAGCCGGTTCAGACCGGCGGCCGCCAGCAACGTCGCATCATAGTCACCATCGGCAATTTTCTGCAGCCGGGTTTGGACATTGCCCCGGATCAGCCGGATATCGAGATCGGGTCTCTGCCGTAAAAGCTGCGCCTTGCGGCGCGGAGAAGCGGTGCCGACGATGGCGCTGTCCGCCAATGCGTCGATCGATTCTGCACCAATAAGCCGGTCATGGATATCGGCGCGTTCCAGCATCGCCGCCAGAATGAACGCCTCCGGCCGAATGGTTTCGACATCCTTCATGCTGTGCACCGCGCAGTCGATCTCGCCGTTGCCGAGCGCGTGATCCAGTTCCTTGGTCCACAAGGCCTTGCCGCCCACGTCCGCCAGCGCCCGATCGAGTATCTTGTCGCCGCTGGCGATCATCGGCACCAGTTCGACCTGATCGGGCCGCCAGCCGTGGGTGGATAACAGCGCATTCGCGGTCATTTCCGCCTGCGCCATCGCCAGCGGCGACTGGCGCGTACCGATACGCAGCGGCCGGTCCAGCCCGGCGAGAATCTCTTTTTTGGCGTTTTCACTCATGATAGCGCTTGTCCTAATGGC
>JAGPVK010000460.1 GCA_018067055.1 Sphingomonadales bacterium
TTCCTGTGGTTCAACGCGCCGCCAGCTGCAGTTTTCATGGGTGATACCGGCAGTCTCGCACTGGGTGGCGCGCTCGGTGCGATTGCCGTATCGATCCATCACGAAATCGTGCTCGCGCTGGTCGGCGGCCTGTTCGTGCTCGAAGCGGTCTCGGTCATCGTTCAGGTATTCTTCTTCAAGCGCACCGGTCGCCGCGTGTTTCGAATGGCCCCGATCCATCACCATTTTGAGCAGCTTGGCTGGTCCGAATCCACGATCGTGATCCGCTTCTGGATCATCTCTCTGGTGCTCGCACTCGCTGGATTGGCGACGTTGAAACTCAGATGATTGTCTCCCCCGTCTTTGCCGGAAAGCGCTATGCCATCCTCGGACTGGCCCGTTCCGGCATGGCGGTGCTGGAAAGCCTGCATGCGAGCGGGGCCGAATTGCTGGCCTGGGACAACCGGGAAGAATTGCGCGAGAGCGTCGCTGACAAGGCGCTGATCGCCGATCCACTTGAATCCGATCTGACCGGCTATGAGGCGATTGTCGTTTCGCCCGGCGTGCCGCTCAACAGTCACCCGATAGCGCGCAAGGCCGAAGCCGACGGAGTACCGATCATCGGCGATATCGAACTGTTCGCTCAGGCGCGGTCGGCACTGCCGCCGCACCGGGTTGTCGGCATCACCGGCACCAACGGCAAGTCGACGACCACCGCTCTGGTCCATCATATATTGGCCAGCGCCGGCATGCCGACCGTGATGGGCGGCAATATCGGCGTACCGATCCTGTCGCAGGAACCGCTGCCGGAAGGCGGTGTCTATGTGCTGGAACTGTCCAGCTATCAGATCGACCTGACCAGCAGTCTCGACTGCGATGTCGCGCTGCTGCTCAATATCAGCCCCGACCATCTTGACCGCTATGCCGGTTTTGATGCCTAT
Source organism: Sphingomonadales bacterium (assembly GCA_018067055.1). Classification (GTDB taxonomy): domain Bacteria; phylum Pseudomonadota; class Alphaproteobacteria; order Sphingomonadales; family Sphingomonadaceae; genus Parasphingorhabdus. The sequence continues at coordinate 921 of JAGPVK010000460.1, forward strand.
GCCGCTGCCAAAGCGCGCCTGTTCGACATGCTGGGTTCGGATCACTGCGCGATCTTCGCCAGCAATGATGAAAAGACCCAGATGGCCTTGCTCGGCTTGCGCGATCTCGGGCGGGTACAGAATATCGTCGATACCAGCGCCAAAGAGATTGCCGGGCAGCCGGACTGGCCATCGCTGCAGGGTCCGCATAATCTGCAGAATGCCATTGCCGCAGTCGCTACGGTCGAAGCGCTTGGCCTGACCGAAGCGCAATGGCGACCGGCTCTGATGTCGTTCACGGGACTGCCACACCGCATGGAACGCGTCGCCGAATCCGGTGGCGTGCTGTTCGTCAACGACAGCAAGGCAACCAACCCGGCTTCAACCGGTCCGGCGCTCGGCGCCTATCCCAAAATTCACTGGATTTTGGGTGGCCTGCCGAAAAGCGATAATCTGACCGAGTGCGAGCCCTTCTACGATCATGTTGTCCGTGCCTATACCATTGGCGAAGCCGGGCCCTTGTTCGGAAAATTGCTGGCCGATCATGTCCCGGTAGAATCCTGCGAAATGATGCTGACTGCGGTGCAACAGGCGGCTGCCAATGCTGCGCCTGGCGACGTGATCTTGCTGTCGCCGGCCTGCGCTTCCTTCGACCAGTTCCGCGACTTTGAAGCGCGCGGCAATTGTTTCCGCTGCGCCGTCAACTCGGTGATCGAGAACAATCTGATCGGAACCGCGATAGGGGAGGCCCCGCGATGAGCGCAGATGAACCAGGCGCTGGAACACCCAGCCCGATTCCGGAAATTGCCGGGAGACTCAAAAAGAAGCGCTTTCAGTTGCAATCCCGCCTTGGACGCAGCGACCGCTCGCCGCTGGCTGTCTGGTTCTGGGAACTCGACCGGGTGCTGCTCGGACTGATCCTGACGCTGATTGCGATCGGGTTGATCGCGGTTGCCGCCGCTTCGCCGGTTACCGCACTGAAGCAAAGCACCACAGATATCGCGATCGAACCACTCTATTATTTTTATCGCCAGCTTGGTTGGGTGATCGTCGGTGTCCCGGTGATGCTGGTGATTTCGATGTTGCCCAAGGAGCAGGCCCGGCGCTTCGCCATTCTGGCCGCTGTCGTTGCCTTCATCCTGCTGTTCATGGTCCCGATATTCGGAAAATCCGTAAACGGCGCGCAGCGCTGGATCGGCTATGGTTTTGCCACCATTCAGCCGGGCGAGTTTCTCAAGCCGCTTTACGCGGTGGCGCTGGCCTGGCTGCTGTCGCTCAGGATCAAGGACCCGGCCTTGCCGGTGATCTCGCTGTCAGTCATCCTCACCGGCATTATCGCGATATTGATGATGATGCAGCCCAATCTCGGCGAAACAATCCTGATCTG
>JAGPVK010000183.1 GCA_018067055.1 Sphingomonadales bacterium
CAAATGCCACTATTCTTTTGCTGGTCGCCGTGCTTCGACAGGCTCAGCACGAACGGATTTTGTAGAAGCCCTGCTTATTCCCCCCGGTAACCGAAAATGGCAAGCGGGATCAGAGGCCCATTTGCCGGACCGCGAGATCGCGCATGATTTCTTCCGAGCCGCCGCCGATCGCCATGACCTTGACCTCACGATAGAAACGCTCGACCGGGTTGCCGCGCAGATAGCCGGCCCCGCCGAGAATCTGCATCGCTTCGCTGGCGCAAAATTCGAGATCCTTGGTGGCGCTGAACTTGGCCTTGCAAATCTGCGCGACCGGCATTTCGTCCTGTTCGGCCAGCCAGCAAATCTGGTTGAGCCAGCCATCGAGCCGGTCGACGCGCGCGGACATGTCAGCGATCTTGTGACGGATCACCTGGTGCTTGATCATCGGCTTGCCGAAGGTTTCGCGCTGCTGGGCGTAGCTGATCGATTCCTCGAGCAGCACCCGCATCATGCCGAGACACTGGGCGACCATGCCGAGCCGTTCATAGTTGAAATTGTGCATGATCTGGATGAACCCGCGATCCTGGTCGCCGAGCATATTTTCCGCCGGCACGCGAACATCATCAAAATAGAGCGAGGCCTGATCCGATGCCCACCAGCCCATTTTCTTGTCGAGCGCGCTGCGGGAAAAACCTGCCATATCGGCATCGACCAGAAACAGCGATATACCATGCAGACCTTCACCCCCGGTCCGTGCGCCGATGACATAATGGTCGGCCGTCATGCCCCCGGTGATGAAGGTCTTGGACCCGTTGATCACCCAGTGATTGCCATCCTGCCGCGCCGTGGTCTGCATATTGGCGACATCCGATCCGCCACCCGGCTCGGTAATGCCAAGGCTGGAGCCCTTCTTGCCGAGCACAATATCTTTCAGGATGCGATCCTTGATCTCTTCGGAAGCCAGGTTGTGGATCGGGCCGATCGAGATGCTCCGGCCACCTAGTGCGGCCAGCGTTCCGCCATTATGCGCCCTTGCCGCTTCCTCGCCCCAGGCCGCGCGCATGAAAATATCGTCCATGCCGAGACCGCCATATTTTTCGTCAACACCGAATCCCCAGACGCCGAGCGCGCCGACTTTCTCGTGCATCTCCCAGGGAATTTCTCCGGCTTCGTCCCATATGTTGGCAAAAGGCTGCAATTCGGTTTCGGCGAAACGGCGGCAGGTGGAGCGAAATTCCCGGCGCTCGTCCGTGTCAAAAGGGCGTAACATTTCTCTCTCTCCCGCAACTTTAATCAGTTGATTAAACCTCTATCGCCTCCAGCGCCAAGCGCAAGGGGGCGGGGAGAGAAACCGGGCGGCGGGTCGTACGATCGACATAGACATGGGTGAAGCTGCCAGCGGCCGAAGCCACATCCTCATCACCCCGAAACAGGCCGACACCATAAGTCACGCTGCTGTTGCCGAGCCGGTCGACGCGGATCCGGGCCATCACCTCGTCGGGGAAGGCGATCGGCGCGAAATAGTCGCAACTGGTGTTGACGACCAGGCCGATGGTTTTGCCGCCGGTAATGTCTAGAGCGCCCTGCTCGATCAGATAGCGGTTTACTGCGGTATCGAACCAGAAATAATAGATCGCGTTGTTGACATGGCCATAAGGGTCATTGTCGTTCCAGCGCGTGGTAATTGCCGAGCCGGTGCGATAGTCAGCGCGCAATGGCGGCTCCGCCCTGGGACTGTTACCAGGCGGCATCATAGATCCTTTGCGCGTCGGCGAACGTCAATTCTTTGGGATTGTTGACGAGCAGGCGAGTCTGCAGCATCGCCGCTTCGGCCAGTTCGGTCGTGGCGTCCTGTGCAATGCCGATTTCGCGCAGCTTGCGGGGGGCCTTCACCTTGACGGCAAGTGATTCCAGATAGTCGATAAACTGCTGGGCGCGGGCCTCGCTGCTGTTCTCGCTGCCGCGCGGAATGTCGAGGGCATCGGCCAGTTGTGCATAAAGCGGCGCGGCAGCTTCCAGATTGAACTGCATGACATAAGGCATGACCAGCGCATTGGAGAGACCGTGCGGGACATGATAAATGCCGCCCAGCGGATAGGCGAGCGCGTGGATCGCGCCGACCGGACTATTGGCAAAAGCCTGTCCGGCGAGCATCGAACCGCGCAACATGGCTTCGCGCGCCTGCATGTTGCGGCCATCGAAACAGGCGGTTTCGATATTCGCGGTCAGCAATTTCAGCGCCTCGATCGCGAGCATATCGGAGACCGGATTTTTGGCGTTGCGTCCGGTGAAGGATTCAATGGCATGGACCATCGCGTCGATTCCGGTTGCGGCGGTGACATCGGCGGGCAGCCCGAGAGTCAGCGCTGGGTCGAGCAGCGCGACATCGGCGAACAGATAAGGCGAGACGATCCCGGCCTTGGTGGTTTCACCGGTGGTCAGGATCGATATCGCGGTCACTTCCGAACCGGTGCCGGACGTGGTCGGGATCAAGATGGTCGGCAGGCCCTTTCGCTCCAGCGCGCCAACGCCGTAAATTTCGGCAAGCGGCTGCGCCCCGTCGACCGCGAGCGCGGCCACCACCTTCGCGGTATCGAGTGAGCTGCCCCCGCCGAGCCCGATAACGATATCGATATCGGCGGCCAGCGCTGCAGCGATTGCCTGCCGGACAATCGACTCCGGCGGGTCGGCAACCACGGCGTCGAAGATCACGACTTCGAGACCAGCCTCGGAGAGGGTTTGTTCAACCGGCGCGATCAGGCCGGCATCGACAATGCCCCTGTCGGTTACGATCATCGGCCGGGAGGCGCGCAAGGCGGCGATCTGTCCGGGGAGCTGGGCGAGGCAGCCTTCGCCAAAATGGAGCACGGGGTCGGTCTGGAAGATAAAGTTTTTCATGGCCGCAGTCTTTTGCACCAATGGTTCCGCTGCGCAATAAAAAGGGGCCGGAAAGTCCGGCCCCTGATTAGCTGGTGACAAGCTGCCACCATATATTGTGCAATCCTAGAACTTGCCGCGCAGGGTCAGGCCGTAGCTGCGGGGTTCCTGAACGAAGGCCGAGCGCGAACCGGACCGGAGCACGGTGTTGAACGTCACGCCGCGCGTTACTTCGTTGGTCAGGTTGGTCACGAAGGCTTCGATACCCCATGTATCTTCCTGGCTACCGATACCGGCGCGCAGGTTGAGCTTGATATTGCCATCCTGCTGATCGAATGGAACCGGAATGTTCGCAGCCAGATCGGCAGGATCAATCGCCTGGGTTGAAGTCCGGCGATCGCTTTCAAAACGCATCTGGGCATTGAGGAAATATTTCAGGTTGCTACCAATTTCATTGGTATAGGTAGCGCCTGCAATACCCACGATATCCGGTGCGTTGGTCAGCGAATTGCCGCAAAGCGCGACAACGTTTGGCGCGGTCTGCGTCCCGGCACAATCGTTCGGATAATTGGCATCGGTGATCGTCAGAGCAGCGTTGACCGTGAAATGGTCGCTCGGACGGATCGTCGATTCAATTTCAACACCCTGTGTTTCCGCTTTCGGAACATTGAAGGTCTGGAACTGAGCGCCGGTGAATTCCAGAACCTGGAAGTTCTTGAATTCCTCACGGAAGGCAGCCAGATTCAACGTCACCGCATTGTCGAGGAATTTGGCTTTCAAACCAATTTCATACGAGTTCACGGTTTCCGAAGCAAAGCGCGGATCGGCACCGCCAGCAGCTGCTGTCGAGTCAAGGTTGAAGCCACCCGATTTATAACCATGGGTGAAGCTCGCATAGACATTGACCGGATCGGCAAAAGCATAAGCAACCTTGCCGGTGTAGATCAGTTCGTTGTCCTTGAACTTGCTGCTAAACGTCCGCGGTGAAGGCAACACGGCCGCATATGGCGCATCGGCGGGCGAGGTGAAGGCAAAGCAACCCAGACCGAAGAACGCGTTCTGCAGAGCGGCTGGCAGGCCACTCAAGCCACCGCCGGGCGAAATCTGGCCAACAATTGCCGGGCAAACCGGGTTGTTGTTTCCGCCGCTAGCGAAGCTGCCATCCTTGCTTTCATCCGAATAGCGCAGACCGACGGTCAGCTCCAGGCCATCGGCAACTTCAAGCGTGTTGTGCGTGAAGATCGACCAGCTTTTGCTGTTTTGTGCATAGAGATTGTTGTTGGTGATCGTCGACGGATCAAAGCCGGTGATGTTCTGAAGCGGAGTAGCGCCAAAGAAAATCGGGCTCAACGGATTCAGGCTGGCACCGCCGGTAGCACCGGCAAGGATCGCTCCCACGAGCCGGTCATAATCTGCACCAAGCGCGAAAGACACATCTTGAGCGATGTCTTCTTTCGAATAATAGCCGCCAACGAGCCAGTTCAAGGCACCGCCGAGAGCTTCACCCTGAACGCGGAGTTCGTGGGTCATGGTTTCGATCGAGGTCTGATTGTCCGTCACATTGAAGACATCGAGGCCCGAGAAATCGGAATCATATGCTTCAACGGCATCATATTCGCGGTAAGAACCGATATAGATCAGGTCCGCGCTATCGCCCAGAGGCACTTCGATTTCACCGGTGACGCCCCATTGGTCAAATTTCGTCTGTGGAGCGAAGTTGGCGGTTGCGATGCGGTTGTCTGTCGCGATTTCCGCATTGGTTGTATCGAAAGGATTTGTCGGGACAACCGGTGCAGCCATGCCGCCACGAGCACCCAATCCAACTGCTGCAAACAGACCGGATGTTTCGAGTGGCGATTTCAGGACTTCGACGGCTGCACAGCAACCAGCGGAGCTCTTGGCATAATCACCGATCAGACGACCGCTAATGCCGCTATCGGTTTCAAAGCCGAGTTGAGCACGAACCAGATATTGGTCGGTACCGTTTGATTCGCCGACTTTGGCGCCGGTCTTGTCAACGACGGTCACATAGCCATCGCGCTCCCGATAGGCACCGGTAACGCGCAGGGCCAATTTATCCTGAACGAGAGGTACGTTGACCGCACCCTGGACGCTGTAGAGATCGCGATTGCCATAAGTGGCATTGGCGAAACCGCCAAATTCGTTCAGATCAGGCCGAACGTTGGTGATGTTCAAGGCACCAGCAGATGTATTGCGGCCGAACAATGTGCCCTGTGGACCGCGCAAGACTTCGACGCGTTCAACATCGACGAATTCGGAAAGTGCGACACCGGGACGGGATTGATAGGCACCGTCGATGAAGATGCCGACAGCCGATTCAAAACCGATGTTGTTGGAGGTCGTACCGACACCGCGAATACGCAGCACCACCGAACCCGATGCCAGCTGGGCATTGGAGGTCGAGAAGCTGGACGATACGTTGGTGATCTG
>JAGPVK010000194.1 GCA_018067055.1 Sphingomonadales bacterium
ACGCGATACCTGCGCCTTAATCCTGCAGGAACAGTTCCGCGAGACCAGCAGGAACCCGCACCGGCCGGCCGCTGGACTGCTCGATAATCGCCCAGTTGGTTTTCGCGCTCACCTTGATCTTGCCATCGGGCCCGGTAAAACTGACATTGCGCCAGAAACGCGCGCCCTTGGGCGGTTCGGAAATCCAGGTTTGCCCGGTCACCATATCGCCAACGCCGATATTGCCGCGATAGTCGATCTCGTGCCGGGTCACGACCCAGATATAGCGGTCAATAGCATCCTGCGGCGCAATCGCTTGCCAATGTGCCGTCGCCATGTCCTGAATCCAGCGTACCCAGACCGCGTTGTTGACATGGCCCAGTTCGTCGATGTCTTGCGGCTGGGCGGTGATTGAGAGAGCGAAGGCCGTTTCCGGTGGGTTCACTCCGCCATCCCCATCTGCCAGAGGATGAAGGCGAACTCTTCCGCCGTCTCTTCCAGTGCGTTCCACCGGCCCGATTTGCCGCCATGGCCGGCTCCCATGTTGGTCTTGAGCAGCAGGATATTGTCGTCGACCTTGGTTGCGCGCAGCCTGGCGGTCCATTTGGCGGGCTCCCAATAAGTAACGCGCGGATCATTGAGCCCGCCGGTGATCAGCATCGGGGGATAAGCCTGCGCCGTCACATTGTCATAAGGTGAGTAGCTGCGGATATATTCGAAAGCCGCCTTGTCGGTGATTGGATTGCCCCATTCCGGCCATTCGCCGGGTGTGAGCGGCAGGCTTTCATCCTGCATCGTATTGAGCACATCGACAAAGGGTACATGAGCGACGATTGCGCCCCATAGGTCGGGGTCGCTGTTGACAATCGCACCCATCAACTCGCCACCAGCCGAACCACCCGAGGCGGTGATCCGGCCCTTGCTGGTATAGTCTCTGGCAATCAGGTCCTTGGCGACATCGACGAAATCGTTGAATGTATTGGTCCGCTTGGTCAGCTTGCCGTCGAGATACCAGTTGCGGCCGAGATCATCACCGCCGCGGATATGGGCAATCGCATAGACGAAGCCGCGATCGACCAGACTGAGTCGCGTGGTCGAGAAGCTGGGCGGCACGGCATAGCCATAGGCACCGTAAGAATAGAGATGCAACGGCGCGCTGCCATCGATCTTGGTGTCCTTGCGATATACCAGTGACACCGGCACTATCGCTCCGTCGCGCACCTCGATCATCAGCCGTTCGGTGACATATTGGCCGGCGTCGTAGCCGGACGGGATTTCCTGGACCTTGAGCGTTTCCAGCGATTTGTCACCGAGGTGATAGTCAAAGACCGTGCCCGGCGTGACCATCGAATCATAGCTCAGCCGCAGCTTGTCGACATCATATTCCGGATTGTCGTCGAGTCCGGCGCTATAGCTGGCCTCGGGAAAGATGATGCGCTCGACCTTGGCCGGATCGTCATAGGAACGGATCTCGATCTGATCGAGACCATTTTCCCGACCCTCGGTTACATAGAAATTCTTGAAGGTGCAGACGTCGGTCAGATAGAATTCGTCGGATCCAGCAACCAATGTTGCCCAATTATCCGGGCCGGCGATCGACGCTGTCGCCAGCCGGAAATTCACATGATCGTCGTTGGTCAGGATATAAAGTGTGCCGTCATGTTCCTCAACGTCATATTCTCGCCCGGTCTGCCGAGCAGAGACCAGAATCGGCTCTGCCAGCGGATTGTCGGTAGGCACCAGTCTTATTTCGCTGGTTTCATGATCGCCGGTTGAAATGGCGATATATTGTTCCGAATGGGTCAGGCCGATGCTGACGCGGAAGCCCTCGTCATCCTCGTGATATAACTCGACATCATCGGCAATATCGGTTCCGAGTATATGCAGCCGCGCATTATCGGTGCGCCATTGTTCATTGGCGAGGCCATAGAGCAACATGGTTGAATCGGTGGACCAGACCAGGCTCGACAGGGTGCCGGGAATGACATCGGGCAGCAGTTCGCCGGTGCTCATATCCTTGATCCGCGCCTCGAACCGCTCTGACCCATTGTCGTCATAAGAATAGGCTAGCAACCGGCCATCCGGAGAGACCGATGCCGCGCCCAGGCGGAAATATTCCTTGCCTTCGGCCAGCTCATTCTCGTCCAACATCAGCTGGTCTTCGCCGCCCGAGACCGCTTTGCGCCAGTGCTGGCGATATTGCATGCCTTCCTCGAACTTGCTCCAGTAGAGCCAGTCGCCATCTTTTTGCGGCACCGAGCTGTCATCTTCCTTGATCCGCGCCTTCATTTCCTGAAACAGCGACTGGGTCAGCGGCTTGCGGTCCGCCATATTCTGTTCGAACCACTGATTCTCGGCTTTGAGATAGGCAAGCACATCCTCGTCCTCGACCACCGGATATCGCGCATCTTTCAGCCAGTGCCAGGGGTCATTAACGACATATCCGTGCCGCTCGTAGCTATGGGGACGCTGTTCTGCAATTGGCGGACGAGTAAGCTTTTTGGTCATATTCTCTCTATGTCTCCGGCCGGATTTAGGTGGCGAATGGGGCTCGGAACCCCTATGTGTTGCCCTATAAGCTTATTCAAGGAGTTTGCTCGACGATGTTGATGTCCACCTACGAAGCCCGCCTCAAGGCATTGCGGGAACAAATGCAAAAAGACGGTCTCGATGGCTTTGTCGTGCCGATCTGTGACGAGCATATGAGCGAATATGTCGGTGAATATGCCCAGCGGCTGGCCTGGCTGACCGGCTTTGGCGGCTCGGCTGGTTCGGCGATCGTGCTGAGCGACAAGGCGGCGATGTTTATCGACGGCCGCTATGTCGTGCAGGTCCGGGATCAGGTCGACGGGAATCTCTATGAATATGTCAATATAGCCGACCAGAAACCGCATGAATGGCTGGCCGCCCATGCGGAGAAAGGTGCCAAGATCGGCTATGACAGCTGGCTGCACACGCGCGACTGGGTGGAAACGGCAAGCAAGGCGTTGAAGAAGTCTGGTGCGCAACTGGTTGAAGTCGAAAAGAATCCGATCGACGCGGTCTGGGAAGACCAGCCACAACGCTCGCCGGAAAAGCTGGCGGTCCATAGCGATCAATATGCCGGAAAATCGGCACGGGACAAGCGGGCGGATGTCGCGACATGGCTCAAGGACAAAGGCTATGACGCCACCGTCATCGCTGCGCTGGATTCGGTCGCCTGGTTCTTCAATGTGCGCGGAAAGGACATCGCCAACACGCCGGTGCCGCTAGCCTATGCGATTGTACGCGCGGACGAAACGGCGACCCTGTTTGTTGCGCCGGAAAAGCTGACGGACGCGGTGCGCGAACATCTTGGCAATCATGTTGAGATTCGCGACTATGACGAACTGGCTGAGGCCTTGTCCGAAATGGCGGGCAAAACCGTTGCGGTTGACCCGGAACGTTCGGTTGCCGCCATTTTTGCGGCGCTAGACAAGGCCGGAGCGACGATCGTCCAGGATCGCGACCCGACAATTCTAGCCAAGGCGATCAAGAACGAAGCCGAAATTTCCGGGCACAAGTCCGCGCAGAAACGCGATGGCGCGGCTCTGACAAAATTCCTGCACTGGATGGCGAATGAGGCCCCCAAGGGTGGTCTGGATGAGTTGTCGGCTGCTGCACGGCTGCGCAAGTTCCGCGAAGAAAATCCGGAACTGAAGGACCTTTCCTTCCGCACCATTTCTGCCGCCGGCGATCATGGCGCGCTGCCGCATTATAGCGTGAACGAGGAGACCAATCAGCCGATCGAGATGGATTCGCTCTATCTGGTCGATAGTGGCGGCCAATATCTCGACGGCACCACCGATGTCACGCGTGTGGTGGCGGTCGGTGAACCGACGGCGGAAATGCGCAAGCGCTACACGCAGGTGCTGCAGGGCCATATCGCGCTCGACCAGGCGGTGTTCACCAAGGGTACGACCGGCGGACAGCTGGACATTTTGGCGCGGCAATATCTCTGGGCCGACGGCGTCGATTATGGACACGGCACTGGTCACGGCGTCGGCAGCTATCTGTCTGTGCACGAAGGACCGCAGCGGATCGCCAGCTTTGGCGGCCTCAACGAGGCGCTGCAGCCGGGCATGATCCTGTCCAACGAGCCCGGCTATTACAAGGCCGGTCATTTTGGCATTCGTATCGAGAATCTGTTCCTCGTCGAGGAGCGGGAAATCGGAGGTGGCGAGCAGACGATGCTGGGATTCGAGACGCTGACTTTCGCGCCGCTCGAGCGCAAGCTGATCGATGTCGACATGCTCTCGCAGAACCATCGCCAGTGGGTTGATGACTATCACGCCAAGGTCCGCGCGGTAATTGCGCCGCAGCTGGACGGCGATGCGCTGGACTGGCTGGAGGTACAGACCGCGCCGCTCTGAACCTATTGACGCGACCCACGTGTTCACTTAATGTTCTTTTTTGCATGAAGGAGGAAGAGCATGATCGGCTATGTGACATTGGGTACCAACGATATGGAGAAGGCAGCAAAATTCTATGATGCCCTCGCCAAGGAAATGGGCGTCGGTCGGATGATGGACTTTGACCAGTTCATTGCCTGGGGCACCATGGGCGGTGCACCGGGCATAGCAGCGACCAAGCCGTTTGACGGCCAGACGGCGAGCGTCGGCAACGGGGTGATGGTTGCGTTGGAGGCTGCGGACACGGATCAGGTGCAACGGCTTTATGATATAGCACTGGCCAATGGCGGTAGCGATGAAGGCGCACCTGGCCCGCGCGGCGACGAGGGATTTTATGCCGGCTATTTCCGTGACCCGGATGGCAACAAGCTAAACGCCTTTTGCACGACCGCTGCCAAAGCCGGTTGACAGCCAAGCGGTGCTGGGGAAAGAGCCAGCGCCATGACAGAACAGAAAAACCCTCGTGATGGCTTTCGCCTGATCACCCCGTTGCGCGTGCGCTATGCCGAATGCGATTTGCAGGGCATTGTCTTCAATGCCCATTATCTGGCCTTTGCCGATATCGGTATGACCGAATATATGCGCGCCTTGGTGGCGGCGGACAGGCCGCGGGACGAACGTGACATGCTGGGCAGTTTTACGCGTCATTTTGGCGGTGACAACTGGGTGCGGCATGCCGATGTTGATTATCGCGCGTCGGCAAAGGCGGATGACCTGCTCGACGTCGCGGTGCGGATCACCCGCTTTGGCAGGACCAGTTATTCCCTGCTGGTGCATCTCCTGCGCGGGGAAGAATTGCTCAATGTGGTCAAGCTGACCTATGTCTGGTTTGACCCGGCCACCGATCAGGTTGCTCCGGTGTCGGCAAAATTCATCGAAGCGGTCAGCGATTTCGAGATTATCAAGCCGGAGCGGGCGGTGATAAACGCCTAGGACTGCGGTTTGGGCTCAGTATCGCCGGGTACCATTTCCTTCGCCTGTGCCTTGCGGAGACGCAGATTGGCGCGCAGCTGCGCAGCCAAGCGCTCGGCTTTCTCCGCTTCCTTGCGTAATTTTTCCGATTTGGGCTGTGGTTTTGGCATGGCGCCTGATTGCATTATCCGGTGAAAAACGCATCTCCGCTTGACAAGGTCGCAAGCATTTGGTCTTAGCGCGTCGGTTCGGTCGAAACCGCCCGATGTGGCGGCTATCGCCAGCGCATCAAAATGGTCCGGCTGCTGTAGCTCAGTGGTAGAGCGCGTCATTGGTAATGACGAGGTCGAGAGTTCAATTCTCTCTAGCAGCACCACCATTTTCCCCAGATTCCAGCGTCTCTGGGCTACGGCCCTGAGTACGAAATTAGTCTCTAAATATCAGTAGGTTAACAGTGAGGGCTTGGCTGAACCCTAGCATGGC
>JAGPVK010000198.1 GCA_018067055.1 Sphingomonadales bacterium
ATCGTGGTCGGGCAGGGGCGATTCGGCCAGACCGTATCGCAAGTGCTGATGGCTGCAAAAATCCCGCTGACGCTGATCGATATCAAGCCCGAACAGATTGATGTTCACCAGCAATTCGGGGCAAAGGTCTTCTATGGCGACGGCACTCGTGTCGATCTGTTGCGGCGGGCCGGCGCGCATGAAGCGGACGCGATTGTCTTCTGCATGGATGATCCGGACTTCGGTCCCGAACAAGTGCGGGCAATCGTGCAGTCATTCCCGGAAACCAAGATGTTTGTCAGGGTTTATGACCGCCGCCAGCTAATCGCGCTCAAGGGGCTTGGCATTGTCGGGATGAAACGGGAAATGTTCGAATCGGCAGTCCATCTCGCGCGCCAGACGATGTTTGCGATCGATCTGGACAGCAGTCTGATCGAGGAGGTGGACGAGGAATTCCGCCAGCGCGATTGCGACCGGCTGGAAGCGCAAATGAAATCCGGTGGTGACATGCTCGCTGGCGCAGAGCTCCGATTCGAGAACAATCCGGCCAAGGGTCTCTGATCTGCGAATTGTCGGGGGCGGGGGGGCGTTTAGTTGGATTCGTCCAGAAAAGCGGCAACGTCATCCAAGTCGACGTCTCTGGCCAAGAATGATTGGCCGATGCCGTTGGCGAGCAGGAAGGGCAGGCTGCCGCCGCTCATTTTCTTGTCGTGCATCATATGGTCGACCAGTCGCTGCCCTGAAGCCTGAACCGACGCGCTGCTCAGATTATAGGGCAGGTCGACCGACTTCAGATGGGTGGCCACGCGTTCTGCTGCCGCCGCATCACAATGCCCGCGTCGCACCGAATATCCGAATGCCAGTGCCATACCTGCGGCGACCGCTTCGCCATGCACCAGCCGCTCCGAAAACCCGGTCTCGGCTTCGAGCGCGTGACCAAATGTATGGCCGAGATTGAGCAGCGCACGACGGCCACTCAGCTCCTTCTCATCTTCGCCGACGATCAAAGCCTTGGCGCGCACACTATGGATGATCGCTTCGCTGAGCGCGTCAGGATCGCGATTGAAAAGCTGTTCACTATTGGCCTCGCACCAGCCAAAGAAGCTGGCATCGTTGATCAGGCCATATTTGACAACCTCGGCATAGCCCGCCCGCAATTCCCGGTCTGGCAGGCTGTTCAAAACCAGTGGGTCGATCAGCACAAATCGGGGCTGGTTGAAACTGCCGATCAGATTCTTGCCAACAGAGCTGTTGATTGCGGTCTTGCCGCCCACGCTGCTGTCGACCTGGGCGAGCAGGCTGGTGGGTATCTGGACGAAACCGCAGCCGCGCTTGACAATCGCTGCTGCAAATCCCGTAAGATCACCGATTACGCCGCCGCCAAGTGCAACCAGCGTGTCCGATCGCTCGACGCCTTGGCCGAGCAGCCAGTCCGTCACCAATTCCAGTTGCTGCCAGCTTTTGCTCGTTTCGCCCGCTGGCAGGCTGTTGACGACAAGGTCGATGCCGCTACCGGCAAAGGCCTGTCGCAATCGGGGTAGCAGAGCCGATCCGACATGTTCGTCGGTGAGCACAAACAGCCGTTGATTGCTGGCAAATGCCTTGAGATGGGTAGCTGCCTGTTCGAGCGCGCCTGGCTGAACCAGTATCGGGTAGCTTTGTTCGCCTAATTCAACTGTGATCTGGGTCAACGCTGCAATGCCTCAATGATGTTTTCGACGGTTGTTTCATGAGGCGAATCATTGCCCATGACATGAATATGGGCGGTGGCATAAATCGGATTTCTGATGACCGCCAGATCGGCCAGGATTTTTGCCGGATCACCCGATTTCAGCAGCGGCCTGGTGTTGCGCCGGGCGACCCGCTTCACCAGCGTATTCAGGTCTGCATCCAGCCAGATGGCGATTGCCTTTTCCAGGATGAGCGCCCGGGTTTCCTCGTTCATGAACGCGCCGCCTCCGGTCGCGATGATCTGAGATTTGCCTTCCAGCAGGCGTGCAATGACCCGCCTCTCTCCGTCGCGGAAATAATCCTCGCCAAAGCGCTCAAAGATTTCTTCGACCGTAAGCCCCGCCGCCCGCTCGATCTCTTCATCAGCATCGACAAAGCCGAGACTCAGCCGTTTCGCTAGGCGCCGACCAACCGTGGTTTTGCCCACGCCCATCAACCCGACCAGCACGATCGACTGGTCAGGCACAAAATCCAGCCTTTCACCGGAATTTCCGTCTGAATTGTCGAAAGAGGCTTTAATGTTTTTGTCCATTGGGGCAAAGGCTATACAACGGTTGGCTAAGGGTGCAAATTCCAATGCTGACTATGCTATTTTTTTAACCGTTCAAAAGATTGAGTCAGATTAATGCCGCGTCAGTTGGTTTTTATAATTTTGTTTGTCGCAATCCTGATCGGTGCGACGCTATTTCTGGCATCGATGGATGTCGAACAGCCGCTGCAACCGGTTGAAAAACCCGTAATTGGTGCTGATCTGCAATAAGATGCACGTGCGGATCAAGCATATATCTTTGGCCGCGGTAAGCCTTGGCGCGCTTCTGGTGGCGATTCCGGTCTTGGGACAGGATTCTCCGGAATCTCTTCTGCCACCGGGGTTTGGCGAGCCCACTCCGGCCCCAGCCCCTCGGCCAGCACCGACTATCTCCCCGACCCCCGCTCCTGGGCCGGTTCCAGCAAGATCAATCACTCCACAGCCAAGCAATCCATCGACCCAGCCTGTCGAGGATCAAGATGTTGCGGGAATGGATCGCAATTTGCCGCTGTTGCCGCTGGATGAGAATGGAGAACTCGACCTCGATGCCCTAGATGATGCACTGCAGCCCCAATATGCGCTGCCTGCGGATGAACGGCGCTCGATGGCAGAGATCGGCGTTTTGACGCCGCAATATAATGGCTTGCCAGCGGATGCTTTCGGCCAAGAAGGCGGGCAATATCTGAGCAGCTTGATCAGAAATTTGAACGGCCCGATCTTGTCTCGCTGGGGATCGATATTGCTTCGGCGCACATTGTTGAGCAAGCTTGCCAGTCCTGAAAATGTCAATCCGGCGGACTGGACTGCCGAACGCGCTTGGCGATTGTTGCGCATGGGCGAGGCCGATGCAGCGCGCTCGCTGGTCTTGAAAGTTGATGGCGGTAACTACACGCCGCGACTCTATGAAGTCGCCATGCAGGCCCATTTGGCAACCGCCGATCCTGCTGGGATATGCCCACTGGTGGATAGTGGTGTGAGAGTAAGCAAAGCGCCGACATGGGTCATGTTCCGACCCATTTGCGCTTCTTTTTCCGGAGAACAGAGCCGAGCGACGAGCCTTCTCCAGCAAGCAAGACGAGACAAGGCGGCCACCGGCATCGATTATTTGCTGGCGGAAAAGACGATTGGCGCCGGCTTCGAAGGCCGCAGAGCGGTTGCAATCCTTTGGGACGACATCGAATATTTCAATAATTGGCGCTTTGGCTTGGGTGTGGCCACCGGCGTAGAGCCACCGGATCGGCTATATGCTCAGGCTGGTCGCCATGTGCAGGGTTGGCGCGCTCGCGCACCGATGCTATCGATCGACTCACGGATGAAGGCCGCTGATACCGCAGCGGCGATTGGCGTGTTTTCAAACCATGCAATGGTTGATCTTTACGCCGCAGCATATGACGATCCCGAAGCCAGCGATGACCGGAAGGCCTTGGCTTCGGTTTTGCGTCAGGCTTACACGAATGATACAGCGAAAACGCGTATTGATGCCATGCGTGATCTTTGGAGTCGCTCCGACGACCCTCTGATACTATATTCGTCCAGGATATTGACTGCCCGTGCCGCAGCAAAGATTCCACCGGCAAAGGCGCTGAATGACCAAAGTTACGATCTCATTGCGTCAATGCTTACCGCTGGTCTTGACCGTAGCGCCATGCGATGGGCAAATGTTGTCGAAGAGGGCAGCAACGGCTGGGCGCTGCTGGCCGTCGCTTCTCCGACCAATAAAGTTCCTGTCTCTTATGGCGCGCTGGATGATTTTGGAGACGCTGATGATAGCGTGGAGCAATTGCGCAGCCAGTTTTTGCTGGCAGCAGTCGCTGGCTTGGGACGGGCCGACCAGCAGACGATAGATGATTTTGCGAATGATCTAAACCTGGATTTAGATCGCTCCACCAAATGGACAAGGGCGATCCAGTCGGCATCTCGACGCGGTCAGCCGGGAACGGTGGCCTTGCTCGCCGCTGTCGGCATGCAGGGGCGAAGTTGGAAGACAATGTCACCTTTGCATCTCTATCACATCATGCAAAGCCTGCAACACGTCGGCCTCGAAGCGGAAGCGCGCATGATCGCAGCAGAAGCTTTAACCCGAACATAGGCTTTGCATTGACCATCGTGAGGTCTATTCGTTCGCAAGATGAGCGATGAT
>JAGPVK010000199.1 GCA_018067055.1 Sphingomonadales bacterium
TGACCGCGTCTTCTTCGTCGGCAAAATCCATTACGCCCTTTGGCCATTCGCCGAGCGCGTCCCGCGCCAGCATCACCTGACCGACAATCTCACCCGGGGTCAGGTTGCGCACCAGCCGCATCGTCCCGGTGTGGCAGAAACGGCAATTAAGCGTGCATCCGACCTGACTGGAAATACACAATGTTCCGCGATCCTCATCGGGAATGAAGACCATTTCATAATCTTGGGCATCCGCCGAGCGTAATAGCCATTTGCGAGTGCCATCCTCCGACAGATGTGCCTCGACAATCTCTGGCCGCCCGACCACGAACCGTTCTGCCAGCCACGGACGCAGCGTCTTGCCAAGATCGGTCATCTGGTCAAAATCGGTAACGCCGCGATGATATATCCAGTGGAACAGCTGCTTGGACCGCAATTTGGCCTGCTTTTCATCGAGCCCCGCGTCATTCATCAACTCGCGAATCTGCATCGGACTGAGGCCAATGACATCGACGCGGCCATCGGCACGGGGAGTGACCTTGGCGGGCAAGGGGACGGGATCAATATGGCCGGGAATCTGCATGGCTGGCATATAAGGGCTGTTCGCAGGAAAATCTACCGCAACCGCGAACATCCCAAAGATGCGGCATCAATCGCCGTTGCCGCCCCGCGCAGCCGATAGGCATCAACGATCGGCTTGCCGTCGCGTCCGACGCTTTCCACAGTCATGCTGGTGGCAGACCGCATCGCGGCATTGATCGCAGCGTCCATGCGCTTGTCCTGCGACCAGCCATCGGAACGCGTGGCGGTCAGCTGGAACCGGCGACCGGCAATGCTGACAATCAGACGGCTGTTGGTCGACCGGTCCCGGCTCAGCCGGACATGAAATTGCCGACGGATTGTGCGATTGGGCCAGAAGCCGATGGTGGCAAAGGATTTGCGCTCTGCCTTGCCAGTGATTTCTTCTGATTCTGCAATCGCATAGCAGCGCGGAATTTCCGGATCGCGAAACGCGCCCCAGCTGTTGAATATGCCCAGCGAATCCTTGGCGATCGCCGGGATCGAGATCGTGGACGCGGCCAGAGCCAGGAGGATAAACCGCTTTTTCAAGCCTTCTCCCCTTCCCCTCCGCCGATATGGACAATGTCCTCCACCCCATTGACGATCTGCACGATCGAGCCTTGCGGCAAGCCTTCGGCGATCGGCGCATCAAAACGCGGGTGTGGTTCGAGACCGGTCAACAGACCACGCAGCACCCGGCTGGTCATGCCATGGCTGATCAGCACCGCATCGCGCGCAAATTCCTGCTCCGCCAGCCAATGTTCAAGCCGCCTGGCAATGGCGCGATAGTCTTCCCCACCAGGCGCCACGGTCACAAACAGCCGTTCGGCTTCGTCTATTTCCAGTTTGCCGGCGAGATCGCGATACCAGGCACCGCCCCATTCGCCCATGTCGATTTCGCGCAACCGCGCATCGCTGCGCGCCTGATGCCAGTCCACACCCACATGCTCGGCGATCACCGACAATGTTTGCAGCGCCCGGTCGGTGTCGGAGGCGATCAGATCGAGCACCGGCTCTTCATCCGCCAGGTGCCGCGCCAGCGCCCGGCCCATTTCATCGGCCTGGGCAAAGCCGGTGCGGGTCAGCGGTGTATGGGCATGATCCCCCTGAATCCGGCCAGCCAGATTGAAGATCGTCTCGCCATGCCGTGCGATAAACAGGCGTTTTCCGTTAGTATCGATGCCGCTCATATTAACCCTGTTCCGTCCCGAAATGGCCAAATCCACCCCCTGCCCCTGCGGCTTTAGCCACCTTCACGCTTTTTTCCACAGTTTTTCACGGCATTATCGGACATCCACCCGCGATCAGGCTTGCCCTGCGGCACTTTATTGTTAATGAAGCCATGGACTATCCGTGAACCTGTGCGGAGTGCTTCCGCACATCTATTTTCACGGGCGACTGGGAACAAGAAGGACGGTTTATGAAAGCGACCATTGAACGCGCGGCATTGCTAAAGAGCCTGGGCCATGTCCAGTCCGTGGTTGAGCGGCGCAACACCATCCCCATTCTCTCCAACGTGCTGATCGAAGCCAGCGCCGACGGCAGCATCAAACTGATGGCAACCGATCTTGATCTTCAGGTGGTAGAAACCGTCGAGGCCCAGGTAGAAACCGCCGGGTCGACCACCGTTTCTGCGCACACATTGTTCGACATCGCCCGCAAATTGCCCGACGGCTCGCAGGTCCAGCTGGATGCGGCCGACGGCAAGATGAAGGTCAACGCCGGCCGCGCCCGGTTCAACCTGCAGACATTGCCCCGCGACGATTTCCCGGTCATTGCCGAAGGCGAACTGCCGACCAGCTTTGAATTGCCAGCAACCTCGCTGATCCAGATCATCGACAAGACCCGTTTCGCGATCTCGACCGAGGAAACCCGCTATTATCTCAACGGCATTTTCCTGCACGTGCAGGATGAGGAAACGCCGGTTCTGAAGGCCGCCGCCACCGACGGTCACCGTCTTGCGCGCGTCACTCTGCCTCGTCCTGCCGGCGCAGAAGGCATGCCCGACGTGATCGTTCCGCGCAAATGCATCAATGAATTGCGCAAATTGCTTGACGAGAATAGTGAATCGTCAGTGCAGATCGATCTTTCGGCCAGCAAGATCCGCTTCACGCTCGGCACCGCGATCCTGACCAGCAAGCTGATCGACGGCACCTTCCC
>JAGPVK010000200.1 GCA_018067055.1 Sphingomonadales bacterium
GGAATTAATCGATTGATGAAACACATAGACCCCGCCCGCTATCTCGAGCAGCCGTTTGGCCATCTCGCAGAACTGATCAACGCTCATGCGGTGAACCAACCCGACCGGATCGCGCTGGATGATGGCGAGGAGAAGCTGAACTGGGCGAAGACCGCTGCGCTGGTCAACCGGATTGCGGCGCAATTGCAGGAAGATGGGCTGCAAAAGGGGCAGGCGGTGGCGATCCTGGGGACGACCACGGTGCGCTATGCGCTGGCCTATCTCGGGGCGATTGTCGCTGGCGGATGTGCGGCGCCGCTGACCACTTCGGCGACGCCGAAGCAGCTGGCCAATATGATGGCAGACAGCGGCGCGATGCATCTGTTTATCGACAGCGCCAAGCGGGCGGAACTGCTGGAAAGTGGAGAGAAGCTGCCAGTACTGAAACATGTCATGCTGGACGAGGCGGCGGATGACGCGCCCGTGATTTTTGACTGGATGGCGGAAGAAGGCGCAACGCCGGTCGATCCCGGCGTCGGTCCGAAAGACCCGTATAATATTATCTATTCCAGCGGCACCACCGGCACCCCCAAGGGGATTGTCCACAGCCGCCAGATGCGCTGGTATCATGCCGCGGTCGGCGAGGGTACCGGTTACGGCAAGCCCGGGCAGGTGACCCTGTTGTCGACGCCGCTTTATTCGAATACGACGCTGGCGCTGTTCACCCCGACCATTGCCTATGGCGGGACGGTGGTGCTGATGGGCAAGTTCGATTGCCAGCGCTGGCTGGAACTGGCGCAGCAGCATCGCGCCAGCCACACCATGCTGGTGCCGGTACAATATCAGCGGCTGATGGATTTCGAGGGCTTTGACGATTATGATCTGAGCAGCCTGACCCATAAATATTGCACCAGCGCGCCGTTTTCGGCGGAGCTCAAGCGGGAAGTGCTGAAGCGCATGCCGGGCGGACTGATCGAGATTTATTCGATGACCGAGGGCGGGGTGGTGTGTCTGTTGCTGGCGCACGAGCACCCGGACAAATTGCACACCGTCGGGATCGCCTGGGGTGGCAGCGAGGTGATTACCGTCGACGAGCAGCTCGACCGGCTGCCCGCTGGCGAAATGGGCGAACTGGTCGGACGGTCGCAGACGATGATGTCGGGCTACAAGAACCAGCCGAAGAAGACCGAAGAAGCCAGCTGGTATGACGAAAATGGCGACCGCTGGCAGCGGATGGGCGATATCGGCCGGGTCGACGAGGATGGCTTCATCACCCTGATGGGCCGGACCAAGGACATGATCATTTCGGGCGGCTTCAATATCTATCCGCGTGATCTGGAGGAAGCGCTGATCGCGCAGCCGGGTGTCGCCGATGCTGCGGTGATCGGGGTGGCCTCGCGGCAATGGGGTGAGACGCCGGTCGGCTTTGTCGTTGCCGATGCCGGGGTGACGCTTGATCTGGAAGCGCTGAAGGCAGCAACCAATGCCGATCTCGGCAAGACGCAGCGGCTGTCCGAATTGCGCCTGATCGACGAACTGCCGCGCAGCCATATCGGCAAGATTTTGAAGACCGAGCTGCGGGCGATGGTCGAGGGATAGAATGCGCGCCCGCGCAGGCGGGGGGCCGTCTCCTGATGTTGCGCTTGGGAGGAACGGGTTTGTTTGCGCAAGGCCGCTGACGGAGCGCAAAAAACGGCCTGTTCGTGGCGACGGGAGGTCTGGAGATGGGCCCCTGCCTGCGCAGGGGCACTGCTCGGCCCTATGGTCGAGGCAACCTAGTTTGAAGAGGCGCGTTATTCGCTGATGTTGACGACCTTTCTTGTCGTGGTGGTGGTCTCGGCGGCGCTGATAGCCGGGGCGCTCTGGGGCATTTACGGCAAATTGTCGGCCAAAACCGAAGGCTTTGTCATTGCCCTGGCTGGCGGTGCGCTGGTTGTCTCGCTGGTCAGCGAGATGATTCAGCCAGCCATCGAACAAAGCAATCTCTGGGTCGGGCTGGGCGCGGTTGCCGCCGGAGCGGTTGTGTTCTCCGTCGTCGATTACTGGATTGACGAAAAATGGGGCGCCGATGGCGGCGGCGGTCTGCTGGCCGCGATCACGCTCGACGGGGTGCCGGAAAATCTGGCGCTCGGGGTTGCCCTGATCGGCGCGGCACCGATTGACGTCGCCGCGCTGGCCGGATCGATCCTGCTGTCCAATCTGCCGGAAGCGGCTGGCGGCGCCAAGCAGATGGTTGGTGGCGGGCTATCGAAGGGCAAGGCGCTGGGTCTGTGGGCATTGACCGCGCTGATCTTGTCGGTCGCGGCAATTATCGGCAATATCGCGCTGGAAGGTGTGTCTCCGCATCTGCTGGCCGCTACTCGCTGTTTTGCTGCTGGTGCGGTGGTTGCTTCGCTGGCGACCGAGGTGTTTCCCAAAGCCTATAAGGAGGACCATCATATGGCCGGGGTCGCGACCGCGATCGGCGTGATTCTGGCGGTCTTTCTCGGCGAGCTTGCCACGACCTGAAAAAGGCCGGATTTTGACGCGACAAGAGACAAAGGCACTGGACTCAAATCGGGCGGCCCACTAAGCGGCTAAGCCATGTCCATAGCTCATGAAGAAACCATCCTGATCGTCGATTTCGGCTCTCAGGTCACGCAGCTTATTGCCCGTCGGGTCCGCGAAGCAGGCGTCTATTCGGAGATCGCTCCGTTCAACAGCGCCGAAGAGGCGTTTCACCGGCTGAAGCCGAAGGGGATTATCCTGTCGGGATCGCCGGCCAGCGTGCCCGAGGAAGGCAGTCCGCGGGCGCCGCAGATCCTGTTTGACAGCGGCCTGCCGATCCTCGGCATCTGCTATGGCCAGCAGGTGATGACGCACCAGCTCGGCGGCGAGGTGCGGCCAGGGCACGAGACCGGTGAAGGGGGTGAATTCGGCCGCGCGTTTATCGAGATTTCCGAGGAATGCGTGCTGTTTGACGGCCTGTGGCAGGTTGGCGAGCGGCATCAGGTCTGGATGAGCCACGGCGACAAGGTCACCGAATTTGCCCCCGGTTTTCGGATTGTCGCGACCACCGAAGGCGCGCCCTTTGCGCTGATCGCCAATGACGAGCGGCGCTATTATGGCACCCAGTTTCACCCCGAGGTGGTGCACACACCGGATGGCGGCAAGCTGATCGGCAATTTCGTCCGCCATGTCTGCGGCTGCGCCGGTGACTGGACGATGGCGGAATATAAAGATGCCAAGATCGCCGAGATTCGCGAGCAGGTTGGCGACAAGAAAGTCATTTGCGGCCTGTCCGGCGGCGTCGACAGCTCGGTGGCGGCGATTCTGATCCACGAAGCGATTGGTGACCAGCTGACCTGCGTCTTTGTCGACCATGGTCTGTTGCGGATGAACGAGCGCGAGCAGGTCGAGACTTTGTTCCGCGACCATTATAATATTCCGCTGGTGGTGGTCGATGCCGAGGCGCGGTTCATGGCCGGGCTTGCCGGTGAGACCGATCCCGAAAAGAAGCGTAAATTTATCGGCGGCGAGTTTATCGAGGTGTTCGACGAGGAATCGGCCCGGGTTGGCGGCGCCGACTTCCTCGCCCAGGGCACGCTTTACCCCGATGTGATCGAGAGCGTTTCGTTCACCGGCGGGCCGAGCGTGACGATCAAGTCGCATCATAATGTCGGCGGGCTTCCGGAACGCATGAACATGAAGCTGGTCGAACCGCTGCGCGAACTGTTCAAGGACGAGGTGCGCGATCTCGGCCGCGAGCTGGGCCTGAACGACCAGTTCGTCGGCAGGCATCCGTTTCCCGGTCCCGGTCTGGCGATCCGCATTCCCGGTGAAGTGACCAAGGAGCGTTGCGACATATTGCGCAAGGCCGATGCGATCTATCTCGAGGAAATCCGCAGCGCTGGTCTTTATGACGCGATCTGGCAGGCCTTTGCCGTGCTGCTGCCGGTCAAGACGGTTGGCGTGATGGGCGACCAGCGCACATACGATAAC